>CALBDV010000598.1 GCA_937927565.1 uncultured Holophagales bacterium | reverse complement strand
GCGGCCCGGAGGCGGGGGTCAATGGGAGGTAGCAGCCGGGGCGCACGGCGACGGCCCTTCCCGATTCGAACGGGCCCTCGGGCCAGGCTCTGCGGGGGCCGCGTTCCTGGATGGTGCCGGAGGCGGGAGTCGAACCCGCACGACCTTGCGATCGGGGGATTTTGAGTCCCCTGCGTCTGCCATTCCGCCACTCCGGCTCGGGCGGGGAGTCTAGCAGCGTCGGGTCAGGTCCACTCGAGGCGGACCGAGCCGTGGAGGTGCCCCAGGAGCGCGCCGAGCCCGGCTCCGAGCGCGTTCCAGAAGACGTCGTTCACGTCGGCCGCACGGGTCGGGAGGAAGAACTGGACGGTTTCGATCCCGACGCTGAAGACGAGACCGAAAAACACGACCTCGGCGTGATTCCGCCACCGCGCCCTCCCCCTCCCGTCGACGAACTTCCAGGCGAGGAAGCCCCAGACGGCGAACATCACGAGGTTGCCGACGAGGCCGAGGAGGCCGAGGACGAAGCGGTTCGAGAGGACCCCCGCCTTCCCCGCGCTCGCCCGAAGTCGAACGAGGTCGTCGAAGGGAACGAGGTTCGTGACGACTCCGGGCCGCCCCTCGACGAGGAGGGTCCCTGCCAGGACCAGCGCCGTGTAGGCGAAGAGGAGAAAGCCCTGCGTCCCCTTCCCCACGACGAGACGCTTCACAGCTTCTCCATTTCGCCGCCTCCGGAGTCCGGACCGCGACGGTCGCCCGCGCACGGCTCGCAAGAGCCGGCCTCGACGCCGCATCTTCCGCTGCCGAAGCAGCCACCCTCCGCGAGCGAGCCCGCCACACCGGGCGGCAGGAAACGGGATCGACCGGGAGTCATTGTCGCGAGCTTACCGGAATGCCGTCACGCCGACCGTCGCGAGTTCAAAACCGCTCGAATCGTGACCTGCGACACCGTCCGGGAACCCTTCGGACCGCGGTACGTAGGTTGCTTGGGTACAGAATAGTCGTCCCGCGCCGGGCCCGGAGGCCAAAAAGGAGGACGCGGGACACCTGGAGGAACAAGAGATGAAACTGGCCCCGCGATTCGCCCTGCTCGCCCTCGTGGCGGCGCTGGTCGTCGCCACACCGGCTGTCGCTCAGGATCGCAGCGGCAGCGTCGAGATCACACCCGTCATCGGAGGCACGTTCGGGGGGACGTTCGAGTCCGGGACCCTTGCCTTCTACAACGGCGAGGCGAGCACGAACGCCGAGGTCGCCTACGGCCTCCGTCTCGGCTTCAACGTCTCGAACAACTTCGCGATCGAGGCGAGCTACCTGCAGTCGGACCCCGACCTGGAGATCGAAGGCAGCGGAGCCATCGGAAGCCCGTCGAGGGAGATCGGAAAGATGGAGATGCGGCTCTACGAGCTGAATTTCCTCGTCCCGTGGGGCAGCGGCAAGGTCCGTCCCTACTTCACGATCGGCGGCGGCGTGCACACGTTCCACCCGGAGATTCCCGGCTACTCCTCCTCGACCGACTCCCGGGCCACGGGGACCCTGGGGTTCGGCATGAAGGCGTTCGCCACCCCGAACATCGGCTTCCGGTTCGAAGGGAAGCTGCGGACGACCTACATCAACAGCGGGGACGACTACTGGGAGTGCGACGACTGGTGCGACGGCTACTACTACGGCGACAGCCAGTGGTACGTGAGCGGCGAGGCGGTCGCGGGAGTCGTGTTCGCCTTCTGACCCGCCTGTTCCGGCGAGCCGTTCAGGAAGCCCGGCGGACGACGATCCGCCGGGTTTCATCGTCTTCGAGGGAGATCTCGATCGCGATGGGGTCACGGTCGCCCTTCTGTTCGAGTCCTTCCGGCCACTCGACGACGACCACGGCACCCCTTTCCCGCGCCTCGGCGAGACCGAGGTCGTCTGCGACGGCACCTCGGGAGGACGTCCCGAGGAGCCTGTAGAGGTCGGCGTGGACCAGAATCGGCGGCACTCCGGCGGGTCCGTACTCGTGAACGAGCGCGAAGGTCGGCGACGCGACTTCGCCGGCATCGGCGCCGAGGCCCTCCGCGATGCCCCGAACGAGCTCGGTCTTACCTACTCCGAGGGGTCCCGAGAGGAGAACGAGGCTTCCGGGCGGCAGGAGCGGCGCAAGGCTGCGTCCGACGTCGCGGGTCTCGCCGGCCGAGCGGGATACGAACTCGATCGGCAGGAGGCTCAAGACCCGGTCGACTCGCGCACGACCCGGATCGCTTCGCCGAGGGCCTCGACGACGTCTGAGGCGACGAGCGCCTCCTCCCCCGTCCGCTCGCACGCCAGATCCCCCGCGAGGCCATGAAGGAAGGCGCCCGCCCGGGCCGCGTCCCGGGCCGTGAGGCCGCGCGCCAGGAGCGCCCCGACGACGCCGGTCAGAACGTCACCGCTTCCACCCGAAGCCATTCCGGGATTCCCGGAGAGGATCCGGGTGACGGCCCCTTCCGGCGTCGCAACGACCGACCGGAAGCCCTTGAGGACGACCGTGGCCCCCCATCGTTCTGCGAGCCGCCTCGCGGCTCCTTCGGCGTCGCCGACGATGGCGGCCGTCGTGACGCCGAGCAGACGCGACGCTTCCCCGGGGTGAGGCGTCAGGACCGTGGGTACGCCTCGGCCCCGAAGGAGCTCGGGCTGGCCCGCCAGGAGGTTCAGGGCGTCGGCGTCGAGAACGGCCGGGAGGGCGCTGTCGAGCGCCGCACCGAGAAGTGCGCGGGAGGCGGACGACGTTCCGAGCCCCGGCCCGACGGCGAGTGCCGTCAGCCCGGCGGGAGCGAGGACGGACGACGTCGTGGCTTCCGCCACGAGGGCATGAATCGCGGCTCGGCTCGCCTCCTCGGCGACGACCACGACCTTCCCCGCCCCACATCGGAAGGCGGAGCGGGCCGCGAGAGCGGCGGCCCCCGCCATTCCCCAGGCGCCGCCAATGACGCCGAGCGTCCCGAACGTCCCCTTGTGTGCGGCGGTCGGCCGCCGCGGAAAGAACGGCGCGACGTCGCGGGCCGTGACCGCCTCAGGGGCGTCGACGTCCCCTTCGTCGGACAGGAGGCCGATGTCGGCCACGACGACCCGCCCGCAGGAGCCGGCTGCGGGGGAAAGAAGGTGGGCGAGCTTCGGGAATCCGAAAGTCACCGTCAGGTCGGCGCGCACGTGAGGAACATCCGCCTGCCCCGAGCCGGAATCGAGGCCTGACGGTACGTCGACCGCGACGACGAAGGCCCGGCGGGAAGAGGCGAGGCGGAAGGCGAGGGCGGGGAGGGACTTCGCCTCTACGGGCCGCGAAAGGCCCGTACCGAAGAGGGCGTCGACGACGAGCGTCGCACCGCGGAGCGGCTCGAGGCCCTCTTCGCCGCCGACCTCGGCGACGGTCCCGCCCTCGTTCTCGAGGAGGCGGAGCATCCCGGCAGCGTCACCCGAGACCCTTCCCCTTTCGCCGACGAGGAGGACCAGTACCTCGCCCGTGGCGGGGCTGTGGCGAAGCAACCGGGCCGCGCCGAAGCCGTCGCCGCCGTTGTTCCCCGTGCCGCACAGGACGACGACCCGCTCGCCGCGGAGCGGCGAGGCCCCGATCGCGCGGACGCATTCCCGGGCGACGGCCTCCGAAGCCCGCTCCATCAGGACGACTCCGGGTGTCCCGGCGGCGATCGTCCTCGCATCCGCCTCCCGGGCCCGGGCCGCCCCGAGGACCCTCACGCGGCCCCCATCGCCGGGGTCACTTCGCCGCCGGAGCCGCCTCCGGCGGGAGGACCGACACGAAGACCGACTTCTGGACGTAGCTCACGGTGTTCGTCGGCTCGTCGCGGACTGCCAGCGAGAGACGCTGCCCGCCCGGGATCATCAGGAGGCGCACGTCGTAGACGAAATCCCGCCGGGAGAGGTTCCCGAGTTCCTTGGCGTCGACCTCGACCGGGACGATCTGGTTCGCGAGCTCCGACTGCTTGCCTTCGGAGTCGACGACGATGAAGTAGAGGATGACGCGCCCGCGAACGATCGGTCCCTCCGGAAGGAGGGTGATCCGGCTGAACGGCACGCGGATCCGGATCGGGACGAGGTAGTTCTGAGCGTCGGCGGGGGCGGCCTGGCCGACCTCGACTCCGACACCGAGAGGGTTGTCCTCTCTCGCGAAGTAGAGGGCCGAGGTGACCGCTTCGGTGATCCGCGTCTCGAGCCCCTTCTCGACGTAGCTCCGCCGCGCTCGCGCCTTGAGGCCCTTCTTCTTCATCGTCACCTGCAGCTTGCGCGGACGTTCTCCGCCCGACTTCAGGCTCCGGTACCCGACGGAGTAGTAGGAGGTGTAGTCGCCCCGCATCTCGTTCAGCGGACCCGTGACGTCGTTGCGGTTCAGGATCGCCCTCCCGCCCGTTTCCTCGGCCATCAGCTGGATCATCGACTGCAGGTTCGTCCGCTCGACGAAGGCGTCGATCTTGGTGCTGGTCGTCCGGTTCTCCGCGCTGATGCCGGAGTCGATCGAGAGGCCGGAGGCGTCGACCATGTACATCGACACGCCCGCAGCGTTCGCGGCGCGGATGATCCCGAGATACGCGGCGGTCTTGTCGAACTCGAACTGGGAGAGGCCACCGGTCTGGGTCCGGAACTTGTCCTGGACGTACTTCCAGAGCTCGGCTCCCGGCGACTGAGGCAGCCCCTCGGAGACGTGAAGCAGGATCTTCCGGCCCTCGACGCCCGCGAGCTGATCGATCGTCTTCTTCAGGGCATCGACGGTGAAGTCTATGTCGTTCTTGTAGGAGAGGGCGTACTGACGCGCTTCCGAGAAGGCCTCCGTCTCGCTCTTGCTGTCGTCGATCCGCCGGATGATGTCCGAGCGCTCGCTCAGGCGGGTCTGGCCGAGTGTCGAGAGGTCCTCCTGCTGCTTGAGGACGTCGGAGACCTCGCGGCCGTCATTCGTGAATTTCCGACGGACCTTGAGCGAGCGGTCCCACGTGACGACCATCGCTTCGACGTTGTCCTTCACGTTCTCGCGAACCCACGTCTGGACGCTTCGGAGAACCCGATTCCGATTGAACGGCTGAAGGCTCAGGTTGTCGATGAAGATGACGATCCGGGTCCTGGGGACGGGAAGCGGAGCGACCGCCGGATCGACGGGCTCCCGGGCGGGCTCGGGAGCCGGCACCGGCGTTGAAGCCGGGAGAGGCGCGGGAGCCGGAGCCTCTCCGGGGACCGCCTCGTTTCCGAAGAAGACGACCTTGCCCCCGTCGACGGCGTAGAAGTTCGTCAACGGCTGGAGTTTTCCGTCCTCGTAGACGTCGAAGTCCTCCTTCGCCAGATTCCGGACCCGGTTGCCCTTGGAGTCGGTGACCACGACGTCGATGTTCGTAACCGTGACGTCGACGTTCCTGACGAGGGGGCCGGGTCTCGGCGTCGGTCCCGGGACCTGCGGCGCCGCCGACAGGACGAGGGCTGGAAGGGCCGCGAGAAGCGCGGTCACGACGGCGGGCGGAGACGGCCTGGAAAGCACCATGACCGCATTCTACGGATGCCGGCGACGAGCCTGCGAAGGACGCCCGAGAGAGGACTGCCGCGGTCCCCGATCGACCCGCATTCCTGCGGAGTTTTCCGCTTGCACTTCCATCCGCGCTCCCTGAGAATAACCGCCTCGAATGACGGCCGCCTCGGGCCCGGTGGGCGCGCGGACGTTCCGAGAGGTCGAGGGAAGATCCGGAGGTCTGGGCTGAACAAGCCGCAGCTGGGAACGGACGCGGAGAGAGAGAACGGTGGGGCGCGCGCGAACGCGGACTTGGCCGGGCTGCTCGCCTTCTTCGTCGAAAACGTCCGTCGGCGAAGGCTCCCCTTCCACGAGGGGCCTCCAGCGACGGGTCGGCTCGCCCCCCCCTCGACACCTTTTCGGAACGACAACCGTGGGCAGACCGAGGAAAGCGGGCGACGGGGAGCAGCGAAAGATATGTCTGACCGGGAACGAAACGGTGATCTCCCGGGTCTCAGGACCGCGGGCACCGTGGGTG
>CALBDV010000597.1 GCA_937927565.1 uncultured Holophagales bacterium | reverse complement strand
TCAATCCGAGCGCGACCGCGGGCGCCCCCGGCAGCGTGGCGAGGAGAACCGGCAGCAGCGGAAAGACCATCTCGGACGAGGCGTCCGTCAGGAACGAGACCGCCCCGAGCGCGAGGACCGTCCGCGGGAGGCGGGAGGGAGAATGCGGGACAGTGGCGCTTCTCTCCACGACGGCCTTCATTCTCCGGGTCGACGCCCTTTCCGAGAAGGACGTCGTTCTGACGCTCCTGACGCGCGACGGGGGCGTCGTCCGGGCCGCCCTGCGCGGCGCGCGTCGGCGGTTCCGGCACGGGGCGCTCATCGAGCTCCTGACGGAGATCTCGGTGACGCTCTTCCAGAAGGAGGGGAGCGACCTGGCCCGCGCCGACGGCCTCGAGCTCGTCCGGAGCGCCTTCGGCCTGGCGTCGCGCGCCGAGACGGCGATGCTCCTCCCCTACGTCGCCGAGAGCCTCTCGACCTTCCTTCCCGAGGCGGAGGCGGCACCCGAGGCCTACAGGCTCGTCCGGCACGTTCTCGACGCCCTCGAGGCGGGAGCGCCCGCCGATCTCTCGGCGCGCTACTTCGAAGCCTGGCTCCTCCGTCTCGCCGGCCTCCTGCCGGGGGGAACCGAGTGCGCCGCCTGCGGACGGGACCTTTCCACGGGCGGCGCCCGTTTCGATCCGGAATTGCCGGGGCTCGTCGGGAACGAGTGCGCCCCTCCGGGCGCGGCGCCGGTCGCAGCGGCAGCCCTCCGGCTCCTCGCCGAGGTCCGTCGCTGCAAGCTGGACGATCTCGCCCGCCGGGGCGCGGGCGACGCCGCGTCGTTGCGGGCACTGGAGGGGCTCCTGCGCGAGGTGCGCCGGCGTTTCCTCGGCCACGAGCTGAAGAGCCACCGATTCCTCGACACTCTTTCCGGCGGTTCGTGACGCCGGCGCGCCGCCCTGCTAACCTTCGCCGCTGCCTCGATTTCCGCGCGTTCCCGACGGGAGAGACGATGGACTTCCAGACGCTGATCCTGAAACTTTCGGAGTACTGGGCCTCCCGGGGCTGCCTCATCGAGCAGCCGTACGACACGGAGGTGGGCGCGGGGACGATGCACCCGGCCACGTTCCTCCGCGTCCTCGGGCCCGAGCCCTGGCGCTGCGCCTACGTGCAGCCCTCCAGACGGCCCGCCGACGGGAGGTACGGGGAGAACCCGTTCCGGCTCGTGAAGCACTACCAGTTCCAGGTGGTGATCAAGCCGTCACCCGACGACATCCAGGATCTCTACGTCGACAGCCTTCGGGCCATCGGCATCGAGCCGGCCGACCACGACCTGCGCTTCGAGGAGGACAACTGGGAGTCGCCGACGCTCGGCGCCTGGGGCGTCGGCTGGCAGGTCCTCCTCGACGGGATGGAGATCACGCAGTTCACCTATTTCCAGCAGGCGGGAGGCATCGACCTCGCTCCCTGCACGGCCGAGATCACCTACGGGCTCGAGCGCCTGACGATGTTCCTGACGCGGACGCGAAACGTCTTCGACATCGAATGGGCCCCCGGCGTGAAGTACGGCGAGGTACGCAAGCAGGACGAGTACGAGGTCTCGAAGTACGGCTTCGAGGTGGCCGACACGGCGCTCCTGACGCAGCTCTTCGAGCAGTACGAGGGGGAGTCTCGGAAGTGCCTCGCGGCCGGCCTCGTCGTCCCCGCCTACGAGAACGCCCTGAAGTGCTCGCACACGTTCAACCTCCTCGACGCCCGCGGCGCCGTCTCGGCGACGGAGCGCGTCGGCGTCATCAAGAGAGTCCGCGACCTGGCCGTCGGTTGCGCGAAGGGCTGGGTCGCGTCCCGCGAGGGGCTCGGCCACCCGCTCCTTCCGAAGGAGCCGCCGGCTCCGGAAGCCTCCGTGCTCGAGGCAGAGGAGGCCTGAGATGGCAGAATTCCTTCTCGAGATCCTGGCCGAGGAGATCCCCGCCGGCGTCCTCTCCCAGGCGCGCAACGACCTCCTACGCGGCCTGGCCGACGCGCTCGCTGCCGAGCGTATCGAGGGGACGTTCTTCAGCCACTCCACGAGCCGCCGTCTCGTCCTCTTCTCCCTCGACCTGCCCGAGATGCAGGACGACCACGAGGTGGAGGCCGTCGGCCCGTCCGTGAAGGTCGCCTTCGACGCCGAGGGCCGGCCGACGCGAGCCGCCGAGGGGTTTGCCAGGGGACAGGGCGTCGCCGTCGAAGCGCTTCGGGTCGTCTCGACGCCGAAGGGCGAATACGTCTCCGTGCGCAAGGTCGTCGAGGGACGCTTCACCTCGGAGATCCTCGCCGAGGCGATCCCGGCCGTCGTCGCGAAGATGTCGTTTCCGCGGATGATGCGGTGGGGAGACGGACGCAACTCCTGGATTCGCCCGGTCCACTCCGTCGTCTGCCTCATTGACGGCCTCGTCGTGCCGTTCTCTCTCTTCGGGGTCGAGACGGGCCGAACGACCTTCGGGCACCGGACGCTGGCGCCGGGGCGGATCGTCGTCGTCGGCGTCGACGACTACCTCGCCAAGCTCCGGACGGCGTTCGTCGAGACCGACTACGGGATCCGCCGGCGGGTCCTCGTGGAGAAGGCCGAAGCGCTCGCCGCCGAAGTGGGTTGCTCCGCCGTGGACGACGAAGCCCTCCTCGACACCCTCGCGCACCTCGTCGAGTGGCCGGGGCTGATCCGGGGTTCGTTCGACCCGGCGTACCTCGAGCTCCCGGAGGAGATCCTCGTCACGGCGATGCGGGAGCACCAGAAGGTCCTGCCGACCCGCGACGCCGCGGGGGCGCTCGCTCCCCATTTCTTTGCCGTCGCCGACCACGTCGGCGATCCGAAGGGGCACATCGTCCGCGGGAACGAGTGGGTCCTCAACGCCCGCTTCGCCGACGCCCGCTTCTTCTGGGACGACGACGGCAGGATCCCGCTCGAGGAGCGGGTCCCGCGCCTGGCACGCCTCTCCTTCCAGGAGAAGCTCGGCGACACGCTCCGGAAGACGGAGCGGGTCGAGGCGCTCTCCGGGCGCCTCGCGGCCGACGTCGGCCTCGGCGACCTGATCCCCGAGGCGACGCGCGCGGCGCGCCTCGCCCGGGCCGACCTCGTCACGGACATGGTCCGGGAATTCCCCGATCTGCAGGGCGTCGTGGGCGGCCTCTACGCGCGGCGCGACGGCGAGGCCGAGAGCGTCTGGCAGGCCGTCTACGACCACTACCTCCCGGCGGGAGCCGACGACGCCCTCCCGCGCGACGAGGTGGGGCGCATCGTCGCCCTCGCCGACCGGCTCGACACCCTCGCGGGTTTCTTCGCGCTCGGTCTCGTCCCGACGGGCTCGCGCGACCCGTACGCCCTTCGTCGCGCGGCGCTCGGCGTCGTGAGGATCCTCCTCGAAGGGGGGATTCGGCTCGACCTCCCGGCGGCGCTCGCGGCCGCCCGAGGTCTTCACGAAGTCCAGGGGGCAACGGCCGAGGAGGTCGCGACCTCGCTTCACCCCTTCCTCCTCGAGCGTCTCCGCTTCCTCCTCGAACGGCGGGGTTTCAAGCACGACGAGATCGAGTCGGTCCTCGCGACGGAGTGTCCCGACGTCACCGACGCCGCCGAGCGCGTCGCCGCGGTCGCCGCCGTCCGGAAGCAGCCCGACTTCGGCCCGCTCGCGGCCTCCTTCAAGAGGGTGCAGAACATCCTGGCACAGGCGGGAGCGCCCGCCGGCGGCGAGCTCGACCCCGCGCTCATGTCCGACGACTCCGAGCGGCAGCTGGCGAGCGACTTCTACCAGGCAAGGGGGATCCTCGACGAGCTCATCGTGGCGCGCCGCTACGAGGAGGCCCTCTCCGTCATGGCCTCCCTCGGCCCGTGCCTCGACCGCTTCTTCACCGACGTCATGGTCCTCGTCGAGGACGAGGCGGTCCGCTCGAACCGCCTCTCCCTCCTCGCGGCGATGCGCGACCAGTTCTTCCGCGTCGCGCGCCTGAGCGAGATCCAGGCGTAGCCGCGGGACCGTGGCCGCGGCGCGCGACAGGCTGAAGGGGCGGCGCGGGCCGCGGCGGGACGAGCCGTCGCCGCGAGGGCTCCGGCTGTCGACGAAGGTCCTCGTCGTCGTGGGGCTCGTCCTGGCGGTCTTCACGGATGACCGCCACGCCGGCCGGATCGGCGACGCGAGGAACATGATCCTGACCTCCGTCGCCCTCACGACGACCGGAGAGATCGGACTCGCGCGCGACATCGAACGGGCGACCGTTCCCCGGGCCGAAGGCGACGCCGTGACCAGGTACGGATTGGGAATGGCGCTGGCCCAGGTGCCCGCTGCCGCGCTCGCGCCCTACCTGGAGCGGGCGGCCGGTCCGGGGGCGTCCCAGACTCTCTTCCTGCTGGCGCCTCTCGTTCTCACTCTCGTCGCCGCCGGGGCGGCGGGACACGCTGCCCGTTCTCTCGGCGCCGGCGAGCAGGGCGCGGCCTTCGCCGTCCTCCTGGCGTCCCTCGGCTCCCCTCTCGGCTCCTACGGAACGCTGGACCTCTCGGAACCCCTCCAGGCGGCGGCCCTCGCGGTCACGTTCGCGGGCTCACTGGCGTCCGTGCGCGCGTCGTCTCCCCGGTCCGGGCTTTCCGCCGCGGCGCTTGCGGGCTTCTCGGCCGGCCTCGCCGTCCTGACGAAGCCCAACCTGATCGTGGTGGCTCCCTGGGCCCTGCTCCCCCTTCTCGGCGAAAGGGGCGACGCCGGCGGCGCATCCCGCGCCTCGCGCCTGGGTGTCGCCGTTCTCGCCGCGCTCCCGTGCCTCGGGACCTGGGCCTTCTTCGAGCTCGCCCGTTTCGGGGGGCTTTTCCGCGGCTACGGCGGAGAGTCCTTCTCGTACCCGCCGCTCGAGGGGGCTCTCCGCCTCCTCGTCGGTCCGAACAAGGGACTGCTGCTCTTCTTTCCCGCCCTCGCCATCGCGGCGATCGAGGCGTTCCGGCGGATACGGTCCTCCACGCTCGCCGCGGCCGGGGCGAACCGTCGCTCCGCCGGGCTCGAGGTCGCCGCCGCCCTCCTCCCCCTCGCCGCCCTCTGGGCCACCGCCGCCTCGTGGTGGGCCTGGCACGGCGTGGCCGGCTGGGGGCCACGTCTCCTCGTTCCGGGGATCCCGGGAGCGGCCGCCCTGGCGGCGACGGCGATCGTCCGGTGGCCCGCTCTGCGTGCGCGCGGTTTCGTGACCGCGAGCATCGTCCTGAACGCGCTGCCCCTGCTCCAGAGCGCGGGCCCGGTCTCGAGCTATACGAGCCGCCTCGCGGCGATCCGGGCAACGCCGCGGACCGCGATGAGGTTCGTCAGCTCGCCGCCGGAGACGGGGCCTGACGGCCGGGTTTCGATCCCGGGGGCTTTCGTCGTACAGGAAGTCCCGGGCGCGTCGGACTTCGTCGTCTACCCTTGGCTCCTGGGCGTTCGCGCGGAGGGCTCGGTGACCGAGGTCTCCCGTCGGCTCGGACAGCCTCCCTGGAGGGACGCCAGGCCGGAGTTGGTTCCGGAGACCGTCCCTTTCCCGGAGCCCCTCGCGCGGATCGTCGCCCCGCCACTCGGGTTCGGCTTCCTCGGGCGATCGGCCCTCGGGGGAACGGACCCGGCCCGGGGCGAGGCCTACACGCAGGCGCTCTCTATCCAGGTCCTGCGCGCGCTCCAGCAACGGAAGCTGGACCGGGGCCTCGACCTGGCGCAGCGGCTGTACCGCATCAGTCCGCGGGGCGAGCCCGCCGCGCTCGTGGCAGAGAGCTACCGGCTCCTGGGCCGACACGAAACCCTGCGGGCCTACCTCGATTCCCTTCCGCGGGACGTCCGCTCGACACCTCCGGTCTTCGCCGTCCTGGCGCTCGCGGCCCGCGACGTCGGAGAGGAAGCCGCGGCCCGGGCCTACATGGAGAGGGCGGCGCCGGGAATCGGAACTCCGGCGGCGATCGAGGCCGCCTCGCGGCCCGTCTCCGCGTGGCCGAAGGACTACTCCGGCCTGATCTCGCGGGGAGCGTCCGGGGTCACGCCGGCGCTCCCCTCGGGTCAGGTGCAGCCGGCGCGCTGAGCGCCCCGCGCTTCTCCCCGCACCGCGCTTACGCAGTATTCTCCAGACCCGAGGAGGATGACCAATGCACTGTTCCAGGCGGATCTGCGCCCTGACCTTCGCCTTCTTACTCGCCTTCGCAGCCACCCCGGCGGCCGCGAAAGAGCTGGCCGGCGCGACGATGCCCGACACGGTCACCGTGGCAGGCAAGACGCTGAAGCTGAACGGCATGGGCCTGCGCAAGAAGGCGGTTTTCAAGGTCTACGTCGGCGGCCTCTACCTCGAGGCGCCGTCTTCTGATGCCAAGGCGATTCTCACCGCCGATGCTCCGAAGGCCCTGAAGATGCATTTCCTCAGGAGCGTCGACAAAGGGAAGCTCGTCGAGGTGTACAAGGAAGGCTTCGAAGCGAACGCCGGGCCGAAGGCGGCTGCCCAGAAGGCGGGCCTGGACAAGTTCTACGCCACGGTGACCGACGTGAAGGAAGGCTCGCTGACGACCTACACGTACGCCCCCGGGATCGGGACCGTCGTCAACCGGGACGGCAAGGACGTCGCGACGATCGAGGGCAGGGAATTCGCCGAGGTGCTCTTCTCGCTCTGGCTCGGTCCGAAGCCCCCGTCGGAGGATCTGCAGAAGGGACTTCTCGGCCGCTGAGGAGGCACCGGGAGAAGATTCGGGGCGGGGCGGGTACACTCCCGCCCCGAATATGAATCTGCCTGAGCTCTCGTCGCTCCTCTCCGAAAAGAAGCTCGACGTCGTCGAGAATGCCGTCAAGGATGCCCTTCTCGACCCCGAGGCCAACGGTGAGCTGCTTCTGGCGGCGTTCCGAGGTCTGGCCCGGGCTTCGGGACAGAAGGGGCGGCTCCAGAACCTCGCGACGCTCGCCGACGCGACTCTGAAAGGGCCGGGCACCTCCCCCGAGTCGACCCGCCTCCGGTGGGCGCTGCTGAAGGAGGCGGTCCGCGCCGGGGCGACGCCCTCGACGCAGGACGGCTTCCACAAGCACTTCGAGGAGGCGATCCGGGCCGCCTACCCCGATTCGCCGTCTCTCACGACGCTCCTCGGCCGGTTCCGCTTCCGGGAGGCGAAGGAGCCCGTCGACGGACTCGCGCGGATGGAGCGGGCCGAGAAGTGGCTCACGTTCGAGGTGGGCCGTTGCTTCTTCATGGCGGGCCGCGGGGCGGGCAAGGTCGTCGAGATGAATTTCGCTCTCGACGCCATCCGGGTCGACTTCGAGAAGTCGGTGGGAGTCTCGATTCCGATCGGTGTCGCCGCCAAGAGCCTGACCCCCCTTCCGGAGGGGCACTTTCTGCACGACAAGCTGACGTCGCGCGAGTCGCTCGGGGCTCTCGTCCTTTCCGACCCGCCCGAGGGGCTCCGCAGGCTTCTCGACTCGTTCGGGCGGCCGCTTCCCCTCGCAGACGTGAAGGAGGCGGTCGCGGGCCTCGTTCCCGAGGAGCGCTGGACTTCGTGGTGGACGGCTGCGCGCAAGAACGCGCACGTCGTACTGCACGGCTCGGGCAGGAGCGCCACGGTCGAGTGGACGAACACGACCGAGGCCGCCGACGCCGCGATCCTCGCGAAGTTCGAGAAGGCGCATTCTCCGGAGGCGCGACTCGACTTCTACCGCAAGAACTCCAAGCGAGACCCGGTGCTCGCCTCCCGGATGGCCCAGAAGCTCGCGGAGGACGCGCGGGAGGTCCGGGCTACGAACGTCTCCCTCGCCTACGAGCTCGCGGTCGCCGCCGAAAAGGTCGAAGGGGTCTCCCTCGGCTTCGTTCCGGAGGAGCTGGTCCCCGAGTCCCCGCTGCCGATGCTCGGGCACATCGAGGACCGCCTCTCCCGCGAGCGGTTCCTCGAAGGGCTACTGACCTCGCGGCCGCAGGACGGGCCGCGGCTCGTCGCCGAGTGGTTCTTCCGGGAGGAGGATGCGCGGACGCTCGACCTCATCGACCGGCGGCTCGCGGAGGTCGACCCGCCGACGCGCGAGGCGACGCTCGACAAGCTGCTGAAGTCGCCCCGCAGCGGACCCAAGGCGTTCCTCTGGTTCGGCCTTCGCGCAGCCCAGGACGAGTCCTTCCGCGCCCGGCTGACGCCGACCGTCCTCGGCCGGCTCCTGGACGCCGCCTCCTGGGATGATCTCGGGGGCGGCCGCGCGAAGATCCGCGAGCTCTTCGACCGGACGGGAATGGCCGCGGCGTGGCTCGTGAAGCAGGCGACGCTCGAGGACGCGCAGCAGTTCCTCCAGGCGCTCGACCGGCACAACGATCTCGAGCCTCACCGTCGGGCCGCACTCTTCTCCGCCGCCGAGATGCGGTTCCCCGACCTGCGCAAGGGGGGCGACGACTACTTCTTCGTGACGGAGGAGGCGCTCGACGGGAAGAAGAAGGAGCTCGAGAAGCTCGCTCACGTCGACATCCCCGAGAACACGAAGGGCCTCGCGCTCGCCCGCGCCGAGGGCGACCTCTCCGAGAACTTCGAGTACCAGGCCCGCAAGCAGCGCCAGCAGGACCTCGACGTCCGCGTCGCGCGCCTCCAGGAGGAGCTCCGCAGGGCCCGCGTCCTCGACCCGGCCACCGTCGACACCTCCGAAGTGAGGCCCGGCACGCGCGTCACCCTCCGGCTGCTCGGGGGGACGCGCGCCGTGACCCTCCTCGGTCCGTGGGACTCCAGGCCCGAAGCCGACGTCTACTCCTACCTCGCCGACGTCTCCAAGGGCCTTCTCGGCCGCAAGGTCGGCGATCGCGTGTCGTTCCTCGGCGACGAGGGGCTCATCGACTCGATCGAGGTCTGGAAGCAGGGATAGCCGGGCGGACGCCGAGGCGAGCCCGAGCTGCCGGCTTCGCTCGCCGGACGGAAAGGAGAACGTGATGGACGACTCCGCCCACCGCGCCGCGCTCGTCTCGTGCGGCCGGAGGCTCGACGCCCTCGGATTTGCGCCCGCGACCGACGGCAACATCTCGGCGCGTCTCAGTCCGTCCGCTCTCCTCGTGACCCCGGCGGGGCGCGAGAAGGGAGGGCTCTCGCCGGACGACCTTCTCCTCGTCGACCTCGAGGGGACGGTCGTCGGGGGAACGGGCCGCCCGTCGACGGAGACCCCGATGCACCTCCTCTGCTACCGGCGGCGCGGGGACGTCGGATGCGTCGTTCACGCGCACCCGCCGGTCGCCACCGCCTTCGCCGCGGCAGGAGTGCCGCTCGACGCCCCGGTCATGCCCGAGATCGTCCTGACGGTCGGTGCGATCCCGCTCGTCCCCTATGCCACGCCGGGAACGGAGGAGCTCGCCCGGGCGCTCGAGCCCTGGATCGACCATCACGACGCCTTCCTCCTCGCGAGCCACGGCGTCCTGACGCTCGGCCGCGACGTGAGGGAGGCGCTGCACCGGATGGAGCGCGTCGAGCACCTCGCGAAGGTGACGCTCGCCGCACGTCTCCTCGGCGGGCCGCGCCCGCTGACGGACGCACAGGTCGTCTCGCTCTTCTCCGGCGTCGCTCCGCCTTCGAGGTGAGAGGGGCGTTCGCTACACTCCCGTGGTGAGGTCCGGCCTCCTCGCCCGCCTGCGCCGCGTCTGGTCGGTGATCCCGAGGTGGGCGCTCTGGGGGGCGGCTGGCCTCGTCGTCCTCTTTGCCGTCTCCCTCGCGCTCGTCGTCGCGTACTACGACCGGGTCGTGTCGCGGACGATGGACGGCCGGCGGTGGAGCATCCCGACGCGCCTCTATTCCGACGTCTGGGTCCTCAGGCCCGGCGACGCCCTCGGCTCCGACGACGTCGAGCGGCGCCTCGCCCGTCTCCGCTACGCGCCGGTCCCTGCGCCTCCGGTCTCTGGCGGGCGGTATCTCCTCTCCCGGAGCCGGATGGTGGTCGGCGTCAACCCGCGGGAGACGGCTTACGGCCGCTTTCCCGGGGTCGTCGCCCGGATCGACTTCTCGGGGAGGCGGATCGCCGGCCTCAAACGCGACGCCGACGGGGCGCCGCTCCCGTACGTCGTCTTCGAGCCGGAGGTCGTCGGGTCGGTCTTCGACCAGAAGATGGAGGACCGGACGCTCGTCCGCCTCTCCCAGGTGCCGAAGGTCGTCGTCGACGCAATCCTGACGACCGAGGACCGGGACTTCTTTTCTCACGCCGGCCTCGCCCCGAAGCGACTCGTCGGCGCCGTCCTCCAGGGGCTGGTTCGCGGCCGATCGGTGCGGGGCACGAGCACGTTGACCCAGCAGCTCGTCAAGAACCTCTTCCTGACCCCTGAGCGGACCCTCCGGAGGAAGGCCGTCGAGGCTCTCCTCGCCGTCATCCTCGACGCGAAGTACGGCAAGGAGGAGATCCTCGAGGCCTATCTCAACGAGATCTACCTGGGACAGCGCGGCTCGGTGTCGGTCACGGGTGTCGAGGAGGCGGCGCGGTTCTACTTCGGCAAGCCCGTCTCGCAGCTCGACCTTCCCGAGGCCGCGATGCTCGCGGGGCTCATCTCCTCCCCCGGGCGCTTCTCGCCGTTCCGCAATCCCGAGAGGGCCGCGGCACGCCGCGCGCTCGTCCTGAAGGGGATGCTGGACGAGAAGAAGATCGACCGCGCCGCGTACGACGCCGCCCTCGCGGCCCCGTTGACGCGCGTGGCGAAGCCCGTCATCGGCATCGAGGCGCCTCATTTCGTCGATTTCGTCCTTACGCAGGTGAAGGAGTCGCGAAGCGACCTCTCGGGGGCGGGCCTTTCCCTCTACACCACGCTCGACCCCGACATGCAGGCCGCGGCGCAGGCGGCGGTCCGGACGGGACTCGAGGAGCTGGAGAAGCGCTACAAGAGGCTTCGGACGAAGGAAGGGGAGGAGCCGCTCCAGGCGGCGCTCATCGCTCTCGACCCTCACACCGGCTCGATCCGGGCCCTCGTGGGCGGGCGCGACTACCAGGTGAGCCAGTTCAACCGCGTCGTCCAGGCCAGTCGCCAGCCCGGCTCGCTCTTCAAGCCGTTCGTCTACCTCGCCGCGTTCCAGCGTCGGGACCTCGTCCCGCCCGTCACGCCGATCACGATGCTCCAGGACTCGCCGATCGCCCTCGTCTTCGGCAAGACGGAAGAGGAGACCTGGTCGCCGCGCAACTACGACGGTCAGTTCCGTGGACCCGTGACCGTCCGCTACGCCCTCGAGCACTCGCTGAACATCCCCACCGTCCGCCTCGCGGTGTGGGAGACGGGAGGCGGAAGGACGCTCCTCTCGGACGTCATCGCGGCGGCGCGCAAGGCGGGGATCTCGTCGCCGATGAAGGCCTACCCGTCGCTCGCCCTCGGGGCCTTCGAGTGCACGCCGATGGAGATCGCCGCGGCCTATTCCGTCTTTGCCAACGGCGGCATCCTCGTGAAGCCGAACTCCCTTCTCGGCCTCGTCGGTCCGGAAGGGAGGCGGATCGACCGAAAGGACGCCCCCCTGCAGCGTGCCGCCGACCCCGCCGCCGTCGCGGTCCTCGACTCGATCCTCCAGGGGGTCGTCAACCGCGGGACGGGGGCCTCGGCCCGGGGCCGCGGCGCGCAAGGGATCTTTGCCGGGAAGACGGGTACGACGAACGATGGACGCGACGCGTGGTTCATTGGCTTCTCCCCCCGCCTCCTCGTGGCGGTCTGGGTCGGTTTCGACGACAACCGCGGCCTGAACCTCTCCGGGTCGACGGCCGCCGTCCCGATCTACGCCGATTTCGCGCGGCGCCTGCCGTCCCACTTCTTCGAGGAGCCTTTCCCCGAGGTACAGGGTGTCGTCACGGCTTCGGTCGACCCGACGACGGGGATGCTCGTCACCGAGGAATGCCCCACCTCCGTCAACGAGCATTTCCTCGCGGGGACGGAACCGACGGAACGCTGCACCGTCCACGGCGAAGGGAGCCCGCCGCCGGCGGGGGGGGGTGGCCTCCCTCCGGTTGAAGGGACCGACGGGCCGCGGTGACGGGCGCCCGCTTCACGGTCCCGGGCGTCGACCTCGACCTCGTGGCCCGGAGCCATGGCTGGTACGACCTGCCGCCGTTCGCGTGGGACGAGCGGAAGCGGCGCCTCTCGTTCGTCTTCCTTCACGGAGGGTCGCCGGTGTCCGTACTCCTCGCATCGCGCAGTGGCGGGGTTGCCGTCTCTTCGCCCGCGCCCGCGCCGGCCGTGAGATCCGTCGTGGCCCGTGTCCTCGACCTTTCGACCGACCTCGTTCCGTTTCATGCCCTCTGCGCTGCACGGCGCGACGAGGGGTTCGGCTGGATGGCCGACCGGCTCGCCGGACGGATCCTCCGCGCCCCGACTCTCTTCGAGGACGCGGTCAAGGTCCTCTGTACGACGAACTGCTCGTGGGGCCTGACGAAGGCGATGGTGACTCGGATGATCGCGGCGTTCGAGGGAGGAGGGGCGTTTCCCGACGCGTCGTTTCTCGCCTCCCTTCGCGAGCGCCGGCTGCGCGACGAGCTGAAGGTCGGCTACCGTGCTCCGTTCCTCCACGCCTTCGCCGCGCGGGTCGCCTCGGGCGCGCTCGACCTCTCCACGTGGGAGGACCCCTCGCGCTCCGACACGGAAGTGATGGAGCTCATTCGCGCGGAGAAGGGATTCGGGCCCTACGCGGCCGAGACGCTGCTCCGGCTCCTCGGCCACCACGGGCATCTGGGCCTCGATTCGTGGTCGCGCAGGAAGGTCGCCGAGCTTCGGTTCCGGGGCCGGCCCGTGAAGGATGTGCGCATCGCCCGCCTCTACCAGCCGTTCGGACGTTTCGCCGGGCTCGCGTTCTGGCTCGACGTCACGCGGGACTGGCACGACGGACGAGAAGAGCTCTGGCCGTAAGGGACCTTCGATCCGGCGGAGCGCCTGCGAGGCGCGAGGCTTCTACAATCGCACTTCGGAGGATTCCATGAAGAAAGCGCCCGGACCGTTCCGGAAGTTCGTCGAGGCCTACCCGGAGTGCGGCATGACCTACGAGGCGCTCGCGCTCGCGAGCCGCGAGGCGGCCGGGTTCGCGGAGAAGGACGCCGAGCTGATCAAGCTGGCGCTCGCGCTCGGGTCGCGTCTCGAGGGGGCGGCCCACTCGCACGCCCGTCGCGCGCTCGAAGCGGGCGCGACGGCGGCCGAGGTCCGGGGCGTCGCCCTTCTCGGGCTGACGACGCTGGGACTCCCGCACACGATGATGGGGACCTCGTGGATCGAGGACGTCCTCCGGGAGGCGGAGGAGGTCGCGGCGAAGGCGGGTAAGAAGTCCGAGAAGAAGGCGAAGAAGCGGAAGTAAGCCTCTCGGGCGAATTCAGGCCCCGGCCCGTGCCGGGGTCTTCCGCGCCCACTCGCCCGTCGCGTCGCGCAGGTCGTAATCCGCCTCGTAGCTGCGGCCCTTCCGCGCGACGTGATCCACGGCCTCGAGGAGCGTCTGGAACTCCTCCTCGCTCACCGTCGGCGAGAGGCTGATCCGCACCCATCCCGGCTTCTCGCCGATGTGTCCCTCGTCGAGCCGGTGCCGGATCGCGGCGGAGTGCGCCTCGTCGATGTGGAGGAGGAGGTGTCCGTAGGGCCCCGCGCACATGCAGCCGGCCCGGACCTGGATGCCGAAGAGGTCGTTCAGGAGCGTCGCGGCGAGGTTGTGGTGCAGGTCGCGGAAGATGACCGACAGGACGCCGAGCCTCTTCGTCTCGAGGTTCCCGAGGATGAAGATGTCGTTGCGGCCGCGCCACTCCCGGAGGGCGCGGGCGAGGTAGTCGCGCTCGATCCGTTCGGTCCGAGCCACGCCGACCGCCGCCTTCAGGTCGAACGCGAGCCCGGCCTGGATGGACTGGACGATCGGCGGAGTGCCGCCGGTCTCGCGGAACTCGATCGCGGAAAGGTACCGGTGGTCCCACGGGGACGTGTAGAGGACGGTTCCGCCTCCCGGCTCGGCCGGAACGCGGTTCGTGAAGAGCCTTCGGTCCGCGACGAGGAGACCGGGTGTCCTCGGTCCGCCGAGGAACTTGTGGACCGAGAAGAAGATTGCGTCGAGCCGCGCGTCCGGATCGCCCGCGGGGTTCATGTCGACGTCGACGTAGGGGCCGGCAGCGGCGAAGTCGAAGAAGGCGAGCGCGCCGTGACGGTGGAGGACACGGGCGAGGGCGTGGACGTCGTTCAGGATGCCCGTGACGTTCGAGGCCGCGCTGAAGGTCCCGATCTTCCACGGGCGGTCTTTCCATTGTTCGAGCTTGGCGTCGAGGTCCTCGACCGAGATCCGCCCCGCCTCGTCGAAGTCGACGTAGACCGAGTCGCCGATCGTCTCGCGCCAGGCGATGTCGTTGGAGTGGTGCTCCATCATCGACCGGAAGATGACGGGGCGGGCGTCCTCGGGGATCTGCCGTGTGAGGTGGTGACGCTCCTCGAGCTGGTCGGGGATGCGCAGGCCCAGGACGTAGATCAGGCGGTTGATCGCGCCGGTCGACCCGGACCCGACAGGAATGAGGACGTCTTCCTTCGAGGCGCCGACGTAGCTCGCGATCCTGGCGAACGCGTTCTCGTAGTAGCGCGTCATCAGCCGGCCGGTGTGGTTGCTCTCGGTGTGGGTGTTCGCCATGTAGGGGAGGACCTTCTCGGCGAGCTCCTCCTCGACGTCGGCGTGGAAGCGCCCCGAGGCGATGAAGTCGAAGTAGCGGAGCGGCTTCTCGCCCGTCGGAGTGGGGATCGTGG
>CALBDV010000596.1 GCA_937927565.1 uncultured Holophagales bacterium | reverse complement strand
GAAGGCGCTCGGCTGGCACGATTCGACCTGGCACCCGCTCGAAATCGAGCTCACGAGGCTCGGGTTCCGGGTTGCCGATGCCATCGGTTCGCTTCCGCCTGTCATTGGAGACGACGGGAGCATCCAGAGGCTGGCTCAAGCCGTCCACGACGTGGTCCTTCCAGCCGTGCAAGCCCTCCGCACCGATCTGGCGCTCGGTCGGGCCGTTCGCGTTCTCGGAAATCTCTGCGAGGGGCTTGGCCCCTGGGCGGAAAGCTCTCTTGGGAAGCGGCTCCTGAACGCCCTGGTCACACGGGATCCCTCGGCGTACGCGAGCGCCTACTCGAGAAGGGAAGAGCTGGAGAGGAAGTCAGCGTTCCTCGTGCGTCGGCGAGAGCTGCTCGCACGCATCGAATCGGTAGCGCCGTCCTGGGCTGCAGCGGTGCGGCTGCGCCGAGCTCCGCACGATGACGGCGCGCTGGCGGGTTCGCCGGCCGCGGCATGGCAGCTGCGGCAGTGGAGCGAGGAGCTCGACCGACGGTCGGCCAAGGATATCGACCAGCTGCAGAACGACGTCCGGCGACTTCGCGACGAGGTGCTTCGGGTCACGGCCCAGCTCGTCGAGAAGAAGGCTTGGGCCAGCCAGATCCGGAAGACGGACCTGACAATGAGACAGGCCCTGATCGGCTGGGAGCAGACGGTCAAGCGCATCGGTAAGGGGACTGGGAAGCGGGCCCCGCAGTTGCGGCGCGAAGCGCAGCGCCTCATGGAGCAGGCTGTAGGGTCCGTGCCCGTCTGGATCATGCCGCTCGCACGGGTTGCAGAGCAGTTCGATCCGCGCGTCAGCCGTTTCGACGTGGTCATCGTGGACGAGGCGAGCCAGAGCGACGTGCTTGCGCTGACGGCCCTCTATCTCGGCCGGGACATTGTCGTCGTCGGAGACGACGAGCAGGTGAGTCCAGAGGCCGTCGGCCAGGATCTCGAGACGGTGGAGAACCTGATCCACGAGCATCTCCGCGAGGTTCCGAACAGACTGAACTTCGACGGCAAGCTCTCGGTTTACGACCTCGCGAAGGCCTCGTTCGGCGGGACACTCACCCTGCGCGAGCACTTCCGCTGCGTTCCCGAGATCATCCAGTTCTGCAACCAGCTGTCCTATTCCGGGCCGAAATCGCTCATTCCGCTCCGCGACGCCTCTGGCGTCCCGAGGAGGCCCTTCGTCGTACCGTATCGGGTCGAAGCCGGGCTCTCCCGCGGGAAGGTCAACGAGGCAGAGGTGGAAGCGATCGCCTCTCTCGTCATCGCTGCGCTCGCCGAGCCCGAGTACAAGCTGAATGAGAGTGGCAAGCCGGTGAGCTTCGGCGTCATTTCCCTCGTCGGGGAGGATCAGGCCTATCGGATCGACTCGATCCTCCGTCAGCGGATTTCGCCCCAGGAGTACGAGACCCGCCGAATCCTCTGTGGCAATCCCGCGCAGTTCCAGGGAGACGAGCGGGACGTGGTCTTCCTCTCCATGGTCGATGCACCCGAAGGTGCCGGGCCACTGCCGCTGCGAAACGACGACCGATTCAAGAAGCGTTTCAACGTCGCAGTGAGCCGGGCTCGCGACCAGCTGTGGGTCGTCTACTCCCTGAACCCAGACACGAACCTGAAAGGGGACGATCTCCGTCTCCGGCTGATCCGTCACGCGCAGAACCCATCGGCGGCTGTTGAGGCTCTTCGTCAGGGAGAGGGCCGTGTCGAGTCAGAGTTCGAGCGACTCGTGCTGAGAGACCTCGTCGGCAGGGGATACCGCGTGACGACCCAGTTCCAGGTGGGGCGCTACAGCATCGACCTCGTCGCGGAGTGCGACGGCCGCCGGATGGCAATCGAGTGTGACGGTGACCGCTTCCACGGTCTCGAGCAGCTTGA
>CALBDV010000595.1 GCA_937927565.1 uncultured Holophagales bacterium | reverse complement strand
GGCTTAGCGTCTGAACCAGTTCCTTGCGGCCAAAGAAGTACCGGTCTGAGACGATCGGCGAGGAGATGCCGAAGAGATCCATGAGTCCCAGCTTCTCGGCGATCTGAGCCCTCACAAACAGGTCTCCGCTCTTCGGATCCGAGAGCTCAGATGCCTGAAGGGGGACGATGACCCGCTCGCTCTCTTCCTTCACGAGGTCTTGAGTGGCCTTTTGATCACCCTTGTGGACGATCAGGAACAGCACCTTCTCGACCCGGTGCTTGTACTCCGGCATTCGGCTAATCGTCTCGATCGCGGTCAGCACCCGCGCATCGGTGCTGGGGTGTTTCGAGTAGATTGCCAAGACTTCCTTCTGGAGACCGAAGCGTTCCAGCGTCCGCGTCGTTGGCTGAAGAAGCCAGAACGAGAGCTTTCCATGCTCCTGGCCGTGAGTCACATCGAATGCGTCGCTCAAGCGGAGAGCCAGAGCCCTCTCGTCGGGATGAGCGAGGAAGTGGATGTTGTCAGCTTCCGGCTTAATGGCCATTCTTTCCCTCGTTGTTCGGAGTTCTTCGCGGGGTCGTCAGCAGATTGGCGCCGGCACGGGACGCAGGGCGAGTAGTCAGAATAGGCGCCATGGACTCATTCCCTCGCAGGTAGCGCATCTCTCGCTTTGAACGCCTGCCAGGCGAGTCGGTAGTCCGCCTCCCGATCGCACCGGTCGAACGGGGCCACGTAGGTGATCGTTCGCTCCCGGGGTCCGCCCGGGAGGGTGTCGTCGAGGATCGTCCGGGTGACGGTGCCGGACTTCATCTCCTTGATCTCGTTCCAGCCCGCGCGGTCGAAGCCGACTCCGGGGAGCCCCTTGTTGACTGTGAAGACGATCCGGCCGTTCTGGTCGTACCAGGTGTCGCGTTCGTTCTGCTGGAGGACGGGAAACTGGATGCGGTAGATCGTCAGGAGCTCGTCGAGGGTGAGGCCGAGAGCGAGCGAGGCGAGGACGTCGATCTCGACGAGGGCCTGACGGCGCTCGTAGTCGGTGCGGAGGGGGGTGGACCAGGTCCAGGTGGGACCGAGATCTCCGAAGCCCGAACTGGCGAGCCGCGCATCGTGCTTCGCCCACCGGCAGTCTTGAAACGATGCCTTCCATCCCGAGG
>CALBDV010000594.1 GCA_937927565.1 uncultured Holophagales bacterium | reverse complement strand
CGCCACCGGACACCGGCAGGATCAGGAGGCCGCCCTTCGTGGCGACGAACGCCTCCTCCCGGTACTCGTCGACGGCCAGGGCCAGCGGAACCGTACCGGCCGGCAGCGCGCCGGCCGGTACGGAGGTGGCCGAAGAGGGCCTGAGAAGGGGCCAGACCACCGCCACGATGACGAAGAGAATGGCCAGGATCGCGGCGATGATGACGACGCCCGAGAGCGTGACGAAGCGGGTGGCGAGCCGGTCGGCGAGGAACCGGCGGCTCTTTGGCCGGGCGGCAGCCCC
This sequence comes from uncultured Holophagales bacterium, assembly GCA_937927565.1. GTDB lineage: Bacteria > Acidobacteriota > Thermoanaerobaculia > UBA5066 > UBA5066 > UBA5066. The sequence goes on along the minus strand of CALBDV010000594.1, from coordinate 10,400 downwards.
TCGGGCCGGCGGCGCCACCGGATCGGCCGGGGACGCGCTCTCGAGCGGGGTGGACATGGCGTCCGCGTCCTACTTGAGGAGCTTGGCGAGCTCTTCCTGCTCGATCTTTCCGGGGAGCGGGAAGTAGCCGTCCTTCACGACGACTTCCTGGCCCTCACGCGAGAGGACGAGCTTCAGGAACTCGCCGACGATCGGGTCGAGCGGCTTTCCGGGGGCGCGGTTGACGTAGACGTAGAGGAAGCGGGAGAGGGGATAGGTCCCGGCGTAGGCTTCCTCGGGAGTTGCGGGGTGGCACTTGTCCCCCTGCTTGGCCGCGAGCGGAAGAGCCTTGACCCCGGCCGTCGCGTAGCCGATGCCGGAGTAGCCCATCGCGAAGCGGTCGACGGTGACCCCCTGGACGACGGACGCCGAGCCGGGCTGCTCCTTCACCTCGTCCTTGTAGTCTCCGTTCTTCAGGGTGACCTCCTTGAAGAACCCGTAGGTGCCGGAGGCCGAGTTGCGGCCGAAGAGGCTGACGGGGCGGCTGGCCCAGTCGCCAGTGAGGCCGAGCTGACCCCAGGTCTTCACGTTCTCCTTGCCGCCCGCCCGCCGGGACTTCGAGAAAGCGGCGTCGACCTGCTGCATCGTCATGCAGGCCAGCGGGTTGTCCTTGTTGACGAAGACGGCGAGGGCGTCCACGGCGACCCGGACCTGGGTCGGCTTGTAGCCGTACTTCTTCTCGAACTCGTCGATCTCGCTCCCCTTCATGGCGCGCGACATCGGGCCGAGCTGGGCGGTGGCCGAGATCAGCGCCGGCGGAGCCGTCGAGGAGCCCTTCCCCTCGATCTGGATCTTCACGTTCGGGTACATCTTGTTGAACTTCTCGGCCCAGAGGGTCATGAGGTTGTTCAGCGAGTCGGAGCCGATCGAGCTCAGGTTTCCGGAGACGCCGGAGACGGGCTTGTACGGCTGGATGGCCGGATCCACCTGGACGGTCTGGCCGGCGGCCGACCCGGCCAGAAGCGTGGCGGCGAGGACTGCGGGGGCGATCTTCTTCATTCTGTTCCTCCTTCGGGAATCCAAATACGGCGGCGAGTCTTCCCGAGGACGGACGGGACACTGTTACGACCAGGTTAAATCTGCGTGAAGAGATCACGCCCGACAGCGGGGACCTTCTCTTTACTCCCTCTTCACACCGCCTGAACCGCGCCCTCCGGCGGCTCTCCGAGACTCCCCCCGGTTTGTAACGATCTGAAAGGAGAGACGGAATGCACCCCTTCAAGCTTCGACACATCATGGGAGTCGCCCTCGCGGGCCTCCTGCTTCTTGCCGGCGCCGCCCAGGCCCAGGTCAACCTCCTCTGGTACAAGGAGGTCGCCAAGGAAGGCCGGATCTACGTCTTCAACGACCCGAACGAGTTCAAGGCCTGGGAAGGCTCCGGGGAGCTCGGCAAGTCGATCACGAAGATCGGCTACGGGCCCAACGGCGAGACGATGGTCTTCGACAACGAGAACGCCCTCGACCTCTACAACTTCAAGCACGGCAAGGACGCCGAGGTCCGGCCGTACAAGGCCCCGAAGGCGCCGACCTTCCCGCCCCCGACGACCCTCAAGGTTGCCGACGGCGAGCTGAAGTTCGGCCTCCTCCTCCAAGCCTGGTACATCATGGACGATTCCGCGCAGGCCAGCGGCTCGAGCTACCTCGGCAACCCCACGGGCGTGAATGACTTCCGCCTCCGCCGCGCAGAGATCAAGCTCTCGGGCAAGGTGACCCCGGCGTGGGGCTACGAGGTCATGATCGACCCGACGAAGAGCCCGAGCGTCACCGCAGGCGCCGACGGCAAGGTCCTGCAGGACCTTGGGATCTCGTACCTCGGCCTGAAGGGGCACGAGTTCACCCTCGGCCAGAAGAAGATCGCGATCACCGAGGAAGGCCTCCGCTCGTCCTCCGAGATCGACTTCATCGAGCGCGCCCGCATCACCCGGATCATCGGCGACCAGCGCCAGGCCGGGTTCTTCTACAAGGGCGAGTACGGCCACATGTTCGCGGCCCAGGCCTCCATCACCAACGGCCTCCCCTCGAACGTCGCCGGCACGTCCGACCGCTTGTTCTTCGCCGCGCGCTTCGACGTGAAGCCGGCCAAGGGCATGGTCGCCGGCATCTCCGGCGGCACGGGCAACCAGGGCGCGGCCGGCCTCACGCGCGACCGGCTCGGCGCCCACTTCCGCTGGGACGGCACCGAGAACCTCCCGCTCATGCTGCGGGCCGAGTACGGCAAGGCGACCGACGGCCAGACGAACGGCACCGAGATCGACCGTGACGGCTTCTACGTCTCGGGGCTCTACACCTTCGCCAAGCAGTTCCGGCTCGGCGCCCGCTACGAGATGTACGACCAGAACGCCGACGTCGACAATGACGAGCTCTCGATCATCACCGCCGGCTTCCACTACATGATCAAGGGGAAGAACATCAACCTGAAGGCCGAGTGGTACGGCATCACGCAGGACAACCGCAAGGTCAACAACGTCCTCGACGAGACGTACAACCAGTTCGTCATCGGCGCCCAGATCGCCTTCTAGCCCCCGATCCCGGAGTCTCTCGAAGTCCCCCGCGCCCCTGGCGCCGGGGGACTTCTCTTTTCGCGGGTCACTGTGCTCATTCGGTTCCCAGAGGCTTCAGGCGGCCGCCAGCAGCGCTTCGGCGACCTCCCTGTCGTTGCGAAGCCGCGGGACCTTGTTCTGCCCACCCAGCCTGCCCCGCTCGCGCGTCCAGGCGCGGAAGGTGCCCCGCGGAACGACGACGACGCGCGGCGGCACCACCGAGACGAAGCGGACGAGGTCACCGATCTCGTACGCCCACAGGCCCGCGACGTTCGAGAGGACGATCGAGTAGGTCTCCCCCCCCGCACGTCGGCAAGCGTGAGGCGTCGCACCGGGACTCGAGGGCCTGCTCGTCTCCGCTTCGCCCTCTCGGCCCGTCAGAACTGCAGGCGGACCCCGACCGACGGGAGTATCGGCATTCCCTCCTGCGCCTTTCGCTCGGTGTAGTCGGCGTTGTAGCTCCAGTCCACCACGTTCTCCCGGCCGTAGACGTTGATCACGTCGAGGTAGAAGGTCCAGCGAACGCCATTGGCCTTGGGCGGCGGCGAGTACTCGAGGCGCAGGTCGAGCCGGTGGTAGTCCGGCAGGTTGTCGGAACCCTCGACCTCCGGCGGATCGTCGCGCTGCCAGGTCGTGAAGTCGCCGTTGTCCGGGTCGTAGGCCCCGTCGCCGTCGACGTCCTCGACGACATTCAGCACCCTCGTGACGGGAGTGGTGGGGAACCCGCTGGCGTACCGCCAACGCAGGCCGAGCTCCCAGCGGGGATGGAACCGCCAGCCCCCGACGAGCGAGAACGTGTGACGCCGGTCCCACGGCTCCGGGCGCCAGGCCTCGTCGTCCCGCGTCCGGGCCTGCCCGAACGTGTAGCTGACCATTCCGTAGTACGGCCGCGACGGGCGCTCGAGGACCGTGACGACGAGCTCGGCACCGCGGGCATAGCCGCGGCGGGCGTTCTCCGGCAGAAACGTCGGGCGGGTGATCGACGTCTTCTGCACGGAGCCGTCCTCGGCGAGCACGAGCACGTCCTCGAGCTCCTCTCCCGACTGGAGGATGTCGTCGAGCTCCTTGTGGTAAAGGTCGAGAGCGACCCGGAGACCTCCGTCGAGCGTGTGGCTGCCGCCGAGCAGCCAGTGCTCGGCGCGCTCGGGCTCGAGATGGAGATCCTTGATGCCGCGGAGATCCAGGAAATAGCCATCGCCCTGGAGGGCCTCGTAGCTCGGAGACTGCGTGTAGAGGCCCCAGGCGCCGCGAAGCTCCCACTTCGGGCTGGGCTGCCAGCGCATCGACGCCCGCGGACTGACGCTGCTCGTGTCGGCCAGGGTCGAGCGATCCCACCGAAGGCCGGCCTTCAGGGCGAGGGTCGGCGTCAGCCGGAAGGTGTCCTGGACGAACGCCGCCTGCCGGTGGAAGTCCTCGGTCTCGGCGAAATCGCGGAGCGACGCGGGCACCTCGACCCGCGGGTCGTCGGTCGCGAGCCGGAACTGCACGTCGTTCGAGCTGACGGCCGTCTCGAAGCCCGCCATCAGCGTGTGAGGGCCGAGGTCGAGCTCGGACTGCGCGCGCAGCGAGAGGAGGTCGGCGGTCAGGGCCTGCACGTACGTCGTTTCGAAGCCGGTCTCCCCTTCGCTGAAGAAGAGGTCGGAGGACTGCTCGTTGCGGGTCGCCGCGAGGACGTAGTCGAGCCGGAAGTGCTCGCCGAACCGATGCTTGCCGTTCAGGCCGGCGACGAATCCCTTCTGGTCGTCGAGGATGGCGAAACGGTCGTCGACCTCGCCGAAGTCCGACTCCTCTTCCTCGGCCAGGTCCGTCCCCTCGTCGTAGCCGAGCAGGGTCAGGGAGAGCCGGTGGCCCGGCGCCGGCTCGATCGCCAGCCGTGCCTGGCCGTCGACGAAGCTCGGGTAGCTGGACCGGGAGTCCCCGGAGCCCTTCATCGCGAGGTCGTAGTACGTACGTCGAGCCGAGACGAGGAAGCTCGACGGGGTCTTCTCGAGGAGCCGGCCCTCGGCCACGAGGTTCGCGGAAGTCAGCGCGATGCTCGCCGTCCCGGCGAGGGCGCGGTCGAGCCGCCCGTCGCGGTTCTCGACCGCGACGACCGCCGACAGCCGGTCGCCGTAACGGACGTCGAAGCCGCCCGGCAGGAAGTCGATCGCGCCGACCGTGTCGGGGTTGAAGAGGCTCGTCAACCCGAACACCCGGTAGGGGTCGGAGATTGGAATCCCGTCCAGGAAGATGCCGTTCTGGTCCGGCCGGCCGCCGCGGACGTAGAGCCGCGAGCTCCAGTCGTCGACGCTGGTCACGCCGGGTAGCGCGCCGATCGTCTGCAGGACGTCCTCGCCCGTTCCGGGTGTCGCAGTGACCGCCTCGACGGGGACCTCGCGGGACGGCTCGATCCGCCGCTCCTCGGGCGCGACGACCGTGACCTCGTCGGCGAAGCGGCCGGCCAGCTCGGCCTCGAGCCGTATCGACAGCTCCTCCGCAGGCCGGCTCGCCACCTCGAGGAGGCGTGACCCCTTCTGCCCCGGACGGCGAACGGTCAGGGTGAGGGGCGGCTCCCCGACGACGCAGAGCTCGAATCGTCCGTCCTCGCCCGAGCGGCCGGTCGGACCGCCCGCTACGGCGACCTCTGCGTCGGCGACGGCCCCGCCGCCATCGGCCTCGACGACCCGCCCTCGCATCGGCCAGCAGGGGCTCGCGGGCGCACCCGCCGCCGCTCCGCTCGATCCCCCGATCGCGATCATCCCCAGCAAGACCCAGATGCCCCGCATGTCGGCTCCTTTCGCTCCGTCTCCCGGATGCCTCGAGGGTAGGGACCGGAGCACGGAAGGTCGGGACGGTTCGGGGACGTTCGGATGATCGTTCGATGACGGGGGCCGACCGCGGCAGAGCGTCACGAATCCGTTCCCGATCGGTCACGATTCCGCAGGCGGTGTCGTCCAGAGTGTCGGTATGGACGGCCTCGCGCTCCCGGCCCCGGACGGCACCGAGCGGATTTCCGCCACTGGGGAAGCCCGCGAAGCACGGCTAGAATCCGCGCCGATGGCCCATTCCGAGCGCGAGCCCGCCGCGGGGGGCGGCAGCCTCGAGCTCGGGGAGTGGCTCGTCCAGCCCGACCAGAACCGGATCTCGCGCCCCGGCGCGAGCGTGCAGCTCGAGCCGCGGCTGATGGACGTCCTCGTCTTCTTCGCCGGGCGCCCTGGAGAGGTCGTCTCCCGCGACCAGCTCATCGAAGGGGTGTGGAAGGTCGAGTTCATCACGGAGTGGGCGATCACCCGCGCGATCGCGAAGCTCCGGCGCGCCCTCGGCGACCTCGCGGGCCAGCCGCGCTACATCGAGACGATCTCCAAGCGCGGCTACCGGCTCCTCGCCGCGGTGAAGGTGGCCGCACCGCCAACGCCACCCGAGCGCCCCGCCGCAGCGGACGCGCGCCAGACGGCCGTAGCAATGCCGAGGCCCTTCGTGGCCGGGGGATGGGTGCGCGCCGAGCGCTTCTACGGGCGGGACGCGCAGCTCGCAGAGATCCTCGACGGCCCGCGCGACGCGCTCTGGGTCGTCGGGACGCGGGCCGTGGGCAAGACCTCGCTCCTCCGCCAGGTCGAGCACCTGACGGCCGCGGCTCCTGAGCGCGGCTACATGCCGCTCGTCCTCGATCTCGAGGGGGTCGAGGACGCCGCCGAGCTGGAAGAGGACCTCGCGGAGGCGCTCCTCGACGCCGCCCCGCGCCTCTCGGCCGCCGGGATCGCTCCCGCGGACGTCCCTTCCGGCGACTTCTTCACCTCGCTCGGGCGCCTGCGCCGCATGCTGGGCGCCCGCGGGCTCAAGCTCCTCCTCCTCGTCGACGAGGCGGAGGAGCTGCTCCGGCTGCGCGAGCGCGAGCCGGCCGTCCTGCGCAAGCTGCGCCGCGCGCTCCAGTCCCGCGAAGGGATCCGCACCGTCCTCGCGGCTTCGCGCCGGCTCTGGGCGCTCGCGGAACCGGACGGCGAGACCTCGCCTTTCCTGCACGGCTTCACGCCTCCGGTCTACCTCGGCCCTCTCACCGACGCCGAGGCGCGCGATCTGCTGCGACAGGCGTGCCCCGGGCCTGGTGCCGGCGCCGCGCTCGACGACGAAACCGTTGAGGGGATCCGCGCGGCGTGCGGCAACCACCCGTATCAGCTCCAGGCGCTCGCCGCGCGCGTCCTCGAGCGCGGCGACCTCCCGGCGGCCCTCGCCGAGCTGGAGGCCGACCCGGGGCTCGGGCGGCTCTTCGCCGTCGACCTCTCGCTTCTCGACGAGGAGGAACGCGACCTCCTGCGACGCCTGGCCGAGGGGGACGAGGCCGCCGCCCGGGCGCCCGGCGCGGCCGGGCGGGTCCTGGAGCTCACGCGCCTAGGGCTTCTCCGTCGCGAGGCGGACGGCGGCGTCACGATCGCGAGCCACTTCCTCAGCCGGTGGCTGGAGTCGCGGCCGTGAGAGCGTCCCCGCCCCGAACGCCGCGCCTCGCAACGGCCCTCGTCGCCCTCGCGCTCGTCCTCCTCGCTGCACCCGCCCGGGCGGACCGCTGGTACGAGCACTACGCGCGCGCCGACAAGGCGCTCGCCGCCCGCGACTGGCGGACGGCGGTGGCCGAGCTGAACGGCGCGATCGAGGCGAAGGGCGACTCGGGAGCGCGCGAACGCTCCTACGGCATGCGGGTCGTCGCCTACTTCCCCTACTTCAAGCTGGGCATCGCCTACTACCACCTCGGGGAGCTCGAGGCCGCGCAGCAGGCGTTCCTGACCGAGGTGCAGCTCGGCGCCATCGCGCGCTCGGCCGACGACCTGGCCGAGCTGAAGCGCTACAGAGAGCTCACGAACGAGGCCCGCGCGAACGCGGGACAGGGCGAGGCGGAACGGATCGCGGCGATCGTCTCGCGGGCGCTGAAGGAGGCCGAGGCGCTCGAGAGGGAAGAAAAGCCCGCCGAGGCTCTCGACGCGCTCGCCCGCGCCCTCGCGGTCGCCCCCGAGCACCCCGAGGCGGTCGCACGGTCGGCCCGGCTCCGCAAAGACGTCGACCGCCGCGAGCGCGAACGACAGGACGGCGCCCGTGCCGCCTCGCTCGTGTCGTCGGCCCGCGTCGCGCTCGACGGGGGGCGCTTCGCAGAGGCGGCGAGCCTCGTGCGCCAGGCGCTGGCGCTGCGGCCGGGCGCCGACCCCGAGGGCCTCTTGCAGCGCGCGGAGGACGGAATGCTTTCGGCCCTCGGTGCCGCCCGCGGCTCGCGCGGCCCCTCGGTCGGTGAGGCGCTCACGGAGGCCCGCACCCTCGCAGACGCCGGCCGCATCGCCGAGGCGCTCGACCGCCTCCAGCCCGCGCTCGTGCTCGACCCCGGCAACCGCGAGGCGGCGGCTCTCCTGGAGCGCCTCCTCACCGCTCGCCGCGTCGGCGAGCTGCGAGACGGCGTGGCCCGCGCCATAGCGGAAGCGGACGCCGAGCACACCGCGGGTCGCCACGAGCGGGCGCTGGCCGCCGCGAACCGCGCCCTCGCGCTCGACGCCGCGAGCGAGCCGGCCCGTGCCGCCGTACGACGCGCCTATGGCGAGCTCGGCCGCCAGCTCCTCGGCGCCCGTCCCGGCGGGAACCTCCCCCCTGCGATCCGCTTCGCGGACCAGCGCGAGAACCTCCCCGACGGCACGCGGGCCCAGCGCGTGGACGATCCGGAGTTTCGCCTCGCGGGCGTGGCGTTCGACCGCTCCACCGTGAACGTCGTCGTCGGCGACGGGCCGGGCGCCCGAGTGCCCGCCGCTACTGCGGGCCAGGAGGTCGGCGACTTCGTCCTCACGGAATTCTCGTCGACGTCGCGGCTTTCGCCGGGCTTCACGACGTTCCGCGTCACCGCCACCGACTCCGAGGGCCTCTCCTCGAGCGCCGAGTACACCGTCCTCTACGAGCGGCCCCTGACGCGCACTCCCTGGATCCTGGCGCTGCTCGTCGCGCTCCCGCTGGCCGGCCTGGGCGCCGTCGCCGCCAGCCGGACGATGAGGCGGCGCCGCCGCCTGCGGCGGAAGTTCAACCCCTACGTCGCCGGGGCGCCGGTCCTCGACGAGCGGCTCTTCTTCGGGCGCGAGCCGCTCATCGACCGCGTCCTCCAGACGATCCACAACAACAGCCTGCTCCTCTACGGCGAGCGCCGCATCGGAAAGACCTCGCTGCTCCACCACCTGAAGCGGCGGCTCGAAGGCCTCGACGACCCCGACTTCACGTTCCATCCCGTCCTCGTCGACCTCCAGGGGGTCACCCAGGAGCGATTCTTCGGCGCGCTGATGATCGCGATCCTCGACGAGGTCGGTCCGCTTCTCCCTCCTGGCTGCGTCGACCCGACCGCCTCTCAGGCCGCGGCCGGCTACAGCCACCACGAGCTCGTCCGCGACCTGCGCGCGGTGATCGACGCTCTCGCGCGGCGGACGGCGAAGCGGGTGAAGCTCGTCCTCCTGATCGACGAGGTGGACGAGCTCAACTCCTACGACCCGAAGGTCAACCAGCGGCTGCGCAGCCTCTTCATGCGCGCCTTCTCCGAGAGCCTCGTAGCGGTCGTCTCCGGCGTCGAGATCCGCAAGCAGTGGGAGGGCACCGGCTCGCCCTGGTACAACTTCTTCGAGGAGATCGAGGTCGCTCCGATCGACCGCGCCGCCGCCGAGAGGCTCGTGCGCCGTCCGATCGACGGAGTTTTCCGGATCGAGGACTCCGCTCTCCAGAGGCTGCTGGACGTGACCGGCTGCCGGCCGTACCGGATCCAGAAGGCGTGCGTCGCGCTCGTGCGCCGCCTCCACCTGGAGGGGCGCGGCACGATCACGCTCGCCGACGTGGAGACGGTCGCCGGCGAGGGCCTCGAATGAGCATCCCGTACGTCGTCGGCCAGTGGGTGCGGGGCGACCGCTTCTACGGGCGGCGCACCCTTCTCCGGGAGGCGCTCCAGGGCCCGCGCGACCGACTCTGGATCGTCGGGATGCGCCGCGTCGGCAAGACCTCGCTCCTGCGCCAGATCGAGCGGCTCGCGAGCGAGACCCCGGGCGGAACCGTCGTGCCGGTCGTCTGGGACCTGCAGGGGTGCGACGAACCGGATGAGCTCGACCTCGGTTTCCACGACGCCCTCCTCGACGCCGCGTCGCGGCTCACGGAGGCGGGCGTCGCGCCGCCGCCGCCCGGCACGGCTGCGGAGACGATCGCCGGCCTCGCGGGCGCGCTTCGCGACCGGGGACGGCGACTCCTCCTCCTCTGCGACGAGACCGAGGACCTCTTCGGCCTCCTGCGCCGCGAACCGGACCTCGCCGGGCCGCTCGAGCGCGCTGTGACCGCGTCCGGTGCTCGGGTCGTCATGGCGTCCTCCGTGCGCCTCGCCGATTCCGCCGGGAGCGGCCGCGGTGCCGGCCTGCTCGCGGCCTTCGGCCCGCCCGCGTGGCTCGGACCGTTCGACGCCGCCGAATCCCGCGCCCTCCTCCTCCAGGAGAACCTCCCCGCGGAGAGGCGGCCCGAGCTTGCCGAGGTCGCGGTCCAGCTGCTGGCGTCGCGCTGCGGCGGGCACCCGTTCCTCCTCCAGCTCGCGGCCAAGCGCGCGGTCGAGACGGGCGACGCGGCCCAGGCCTGCGAGCGCCTTGCCCACGACCCGACCGTGACGCACCTTTGCGACGTCGACCTCGGGCTCCTCGAGTCCGCCGACCGCGAGCTGCTGGCCGGCCTCGCCGCCGGGGTCGCGACCGGCCCCCCGCTCTCCCCGGAGCGCCTCGCCCGCCTCCGCGGGCTGGGGCTCGTCCGGGACGGCGCGGACGGCCGCCCGGAGCCGGGCAACTGGTTCCTCGGCCGCCACCTCGC
>CALBDV010000593.1 GCA_937927565.1 uncultured Holophagales bacterium | reverse complement strand
CGACGGGTTTCCATCACCGCGGGGTACGCCGACGGGGCGGGGTCCGGGCAGAACATCGTCCTCAGAGTCGTGGACTTCGCGCAGATCCCGACCCTCGACTGGACCGGCCTCTCCGCCCTCGCGCTCCTGCTCGCACTGGCGGGAGCCCCTGCCCATCGGAGTTCGGCGTGCGCCTGGATCGGGCTTCTCCCGTGGCGCGCGTCCGGCTCTCCTCTGTGATCCCCATGCTCAGACGCAAGACGTTCCTCCTGATCACAGCCGTCATCGGGATGACGGTCTCCCTGCCGACCGGTGCTCGAGGCCAGAAGGATCGCGGCCAGCTCGCCGCCCCCTTCCTGGACAACCTCGTCGGTTCCTGGAGCATCTCCCGCCAGATTCGGGGCACGGTCCTGGGGAGCTCGCTCGACGTTCAGCGGGTCCTGAACCACCCGTTCGTTCAGCTCCACATGAGAGGTTCGTGGACTCCGCCCGCGCATGAAGCTCTCATCCTCGTCGGTTACGACGCCAGCACGTCGGACACCGCCCAGGCCAGAGCTGCTTGCAGCCCTGGCCTGGCGACCTTCCTCTCGCCTGTGCCCCGGCGAGATCTCTTCGTATCCCCTGTTGGAGTTTCGGGCGTCTCGCGCAGCTTAGTCACGGGACCCAGTGATCCGGTCCGCACTCTCCCGGCCTCTGGGCCATTTCCGTAGTTTCGTTCCCGGGTCCCTCGTTCCAGGATTTGAGATCCAAACCGGCCCCCCGGCGAACCACGCAGACCGATTCGGGCACTGACACCGAAGGGCGCGGAGTGTCGGCTCCAGCGAGTTTCTCGCCCGCTTATCTCGTTGCCCTTTAGTCCCTTACCAGAATGCAAAGCTCTGCACCTCCCGACCGGTTCCTTGCAAACCGCGGCTTCGCAGGCTCCACTCCAGCCCGTCTCGCGTGAGCGACGCCTCTTCCTGGTCGGTCTCCTCTCCGGGCTTTGCGCCCGTTGCTTCTTGCAGCCGGCTCTTTCGGACTGCGCCGGGAAACCGGCCTTCTCATTCCATCTCGCTTCGCTCGCCGCTGAAGCCACGGTCCGGCTCGTCGATCAAGCCGTGGCGGTATACTCAACGTAGCTACCGGAGGCGACCGCCATGCGCTCCAGGGTCCAGAAGTGGGGTAACAGCCTCGCCCTTCGCATTCCAAAGGCCTTCGCCCTCGAGGTCGGTCTTTCCGAAGGCGCGCCCGTTGAAGTCTCCGTTCGACAGGGGCACCTCGTCGTGGCCCCGGCAAGGGCCCCTGTCTACGACCTGGCCGAGCTCGTCTCGGGCATCTCGCGACGCAATGTTCACACCGAGGCCGACCTCGGGCCGGCGCAGGGTCGCGAGGCCTGGTAAGCCAGTGGCGTTCGTTCCCGACCGCGGCCAGTTCATCTGGCTCACATTCAATCCGCAGGCCGGTCACGAACAGGCCGGTCGGCGCCCTGCTCTCGTGCTCTCCCCGGCGGCCTATAACGCCAGGGCCGGCCTCGTCCTTGCCTGTCCCGTCGCGAACCACGCGAAGGGCTATCCCTTCGAGGTCCCTCTTCCGTCGGGCTTGCCAGTGAGCGGCGTCGTCCTCGCCGATCAGCTCCGGAGCCTCGACTGGCGTGCTCGCGAGGCTGCGCTCATCTGCCGCGCTCCCGATCCAGTCATCGCTGAGGCACTCGCAAAGGCCTCGGTCCTGCTGCAGGCGTCGTAGCCTCCGAGCCTAACCCTTGCAGCGGACTTCGCTACGGTCGCCGCCGAAACCCCGGTCAGCTGAAAGGAAACTTCCTCTCGCGAAGAACAGGAGAACACCGTGAACCCTAAGCGCATCACAGACCCAGTGGCCCTTCTCGTCATTGCCGTCATTACTGCATCCACTGCCCGGGCGCAGACTGCACCGAAGATGAAGATGACCACGGAAATCCCTCCGGGCATTGCCATTCCCGCGAGCGTCGACACCCGTCTGGGCACGCTGACCTTCTTTGACGGCTTTCCGGACAAGCCCACCGTCGAGAAGGTCTACGACAATCTCGATTTCCAGCGCGCCGTGCAGGCGTATCTGCTGGCCCTGGCGCCAGTGAACATGGCTGGCCTGCGCGAGGGATTACTGACAGTGGGCCCCGCAAACGTCACGATACCGACGTTCGAGCAGAACCTGGACGCGCGTTCGATCTTCCTTACCCCGAATGCCACCACGCCCTACACCTGGATCTGGATCGATCTGCACAACGGTCCGCTGGTCGTCGAAGTGCCCCCGATGACGCTGGGCATGATCGATGACTTCTGGTTCCGGTACGTGACGGACATCGGTCTCGTCGGGCCCGACAAGGGCCAGGGCGGCAAGTATCTGCTCCTGCCTCCGGGGTACAACGCCAAGGCGCCGGATGGCTATCACGTCGTTCCCGTCCCGACGTTCGAGTCCATCCTCGTATGGCGCAACATGCCGGTGAAAGGGGACCTCGAGCCCGCCATTGCCAACCTGAAGCACTTCACGCGCATCTACCCCTTGGCGCAGGCCGCCGCTCCGCCGGCAAACAACTTCGTAAACGTCTCGGGCCGCGCGTTCAGCACGGTCGCTCCTGCCGATTACCAGTTCTGGAATCTGCTCAACTACGTCGTCCAGAACGAACCCGTCGAGTCGCTGGATCCCGTCACGCTGGGCTTCTTTGCCTCCATCGGTATCGAAAAGGGCAGGCCGTTCGCCCCGGATGCCCGCATGAAGAAGATCCTGACGGAGGCGGCGGTGGTCGGCGATGCCACTGCGCGCACGATCACGTACCAGAGCCGGATCCCGGAAGCCTTCTACTATCCGAACAGCACCTGGCGCCAGTGGCTCGGCGGTTACAAGTTCCAGTCGCAACCGGGCGTGAGCCATCTCGATGCCGCAGCCTTCTTCTACTTCTATGCGACCGGTGTGACGCCCGCGATGGAAGCCAAGATGGTCGGCAAGGGCTCGCAGTACGCAGTGGGCATCTTCGACGCCCATCGTGATCCGCTCGACGGTAGCAAGACCTACCGCCTGCACGTGCTGCCCAACGCCCCGGCCAAGGAGTTCTGGTCCGCAATCGTGTACGACAACCAGACGCGCTCCATGCTCCAGACGGACCAGGCCTTTCCACAGGTGAGCAGTCTGGACAAAGCCTTGCTGGTCAACTCCGATGGCTCGGTGGATGTCTATTTCGGGCCGAAGGCACCGGCCGGCAAGGAGAGCAACTGGATCCAGACGATTCCAGGCAAGGGCTGGAACATGCTGTTCCGCCTGTATGGCCCTCTCGAGCCGTGGTTCGACAAGTCCTGGAAGCTCGGTGAAATCGAACTGGTGAAGTGAAGCGTTCGCCAGCTGACCCGGGTTGCAGCGAACTCGCTTCGCTCTGGGGCGGGCCCGGTCTTCCTGGACACTGAAGAGGAGAGGATAAGGACTTCACTTCGCTCGCCGCCGACGCCCACGGTCAGGAAACAGATGACATGTCGCTACTGATTCAGGAAGTCCCCGCCGCAGACGCTCCAATGGAGCTCCTGCTGCTTGCCGATCCCTCGGAAGACAAGATCCGCTCCTATCTTTCAGGATCGAGACTCTTCGTTGCTTCAAATGGTGCGGCTGTGATTGGTGCATGCGTCGTACAGTCGCGTGGCGCGGATACGTACGAGCTGATGAGCATCGCCGTTCATCCCGCTCACCAGAAGTCCGGATACGGCACGGTGCTATTGAAGTGGGTCATTTCTTTCTTTG
>CALBDV010000592.1 GCA_937927565.1 uncultured Holophagales bacterium | reverse complement strand
CCCTTCCAATCTCTGGTGTTACGGTTCGAGTACTTCACCTTCAACGTTAGCGTCGTTGTATCGCCCGGTAGCGCCTCGGCCTTCTGGAGAGCTTCCGGCTTCGGCCACCCTGTGACCTCGACCGAATGGAACGTCACGCGCCCCTCGACGATGTCGAGAGGAATAGCCACGCCCGTCTCGAACGTCACGACGCGCTCCAGTTGCCCGCCTCCGAGGCTGCCGCCGATAGTGAACTCGTGGATCTCGTACCCCATGTTCTTGGCATCCGCCACGATCAGGCCGTACTCACCCGGCGTCAACGGATCCTTGAATGCGAGCTTGTACGTGCCGTCGGTCGTGCGCTCCTCCGTGACTTCAATGTTGTCCTCAGGTGGCTGAAAGCTGCCCAAAGTTCCTCCCACCTGCGACACCATGTTGACGTAGCGCCTGTCTTCCTCTGCCTCCACCGTCAACCTGGCGATTCCGACGTCGGAAGGTCTGTACCGTGTGGACATCGTCGTAAAAGGCACAGCGAAGTGGGTCTTGGCCTTTGTTCCCCGGGCGATGATCGCCATCTTGTTCTTGAAGCTGAAGAGCAATGCCTGCTTGAATGCCTGGCCGATCGATGCCTCCACGAAACCCTTGACACTCGGAATCTCCACTCGCGCTCCATCAACGACCACCCACACGTCGTAGGGCGATGCCACAAATCCGGCTGCCACAGCAGGGCCAGTGGCTCGCTGAAGCATTGCCGCGATGATCCCCTTACTGACACCAGCCTTCTGCAGTACCCCAATATCAGCAATCTCTAGCCGAAAAGCCACGTCGGGCGCTTGTTTGATCTTTGCAACCACGACCTCATCGCCGAGACCGAACGACGCCAGCTTCACCACATCTTCATTCGTTAGCGCTTGAGCGGCTGCTGTCTCGACCCATGGACACAATCCCATCACCACCACACAAGACACTGCAAGCCATAGCCATCTGTGCTTCAACTTGTTTCCTCCCTTGATTCGCTGCCTGCTCTCTTCGGCGCTTCTGGCATCTACCAGGGGCGGTTGCACCCCTGCCGCTCGCATGAGCACACCTCGGGACTACGGAGTGCTTCCGCTCTTCGTCGTCATCGGCACATACGCCCCGTCCCCGGTCCTTTCTCCCGGATTCCCACCGTCGTTCACGACACCGTAGGCGAGCCACCCAGCCGTGCCCGCTGTTCGCCGCACCCTGACCCAGCCGTTCTGCACAGCCACACCACCGAGAATCCCGGTGATCTGTTCCCACTGACCGGGCGAAAGGCCTATGACCCTCGGCGATCCCGCGGCAGCCCCGCCGCGATCGCCGTCGTAGACCTGCACTTCGAGCGTCACGCCACCCTCGCTGTCAGAACCGGCGTGGACAACGGCGAGGTTCGAGCGGCTTTTCCCGTCGGCGCGCAGGCCGTAGACGTACGCCTCCGCCCCAGCGGTCTCGCTCTCGTAGACACCTGGCGTGAAGAGACCGAACTGGCCTCCAGCTGGCGAAGGCGCTGCCGTGCGGGCACCCGCAAAGACCTCCGAGAGGCTGGCACCGCTCACGGAGACCCGAAGCGCTCCCGCATAGCTTCCGGCGCCCATCGCACCGATCGCGATTCCCTTGGTTCGCAGGTACTGGATAGCGTCGGGAATCAACAGCTGCTCGCGCGGCCGGAGCTGCATCGTCGCCGTTCCACCTGAGCCGAGCGACGGCGTGAGGCGTTCGGCGTAGCGCAGGGTCAGGTTGGCCGTCGAAGAGCTGCGGTTCGCGAGGACGAGCTCGCTGCGGAACGCCGAAGTCTCGACGAGGACCGGGACGGTGGCGCGGCTCCCGGAGATCGTCCCCGCCGTCGGCAGGACGAACGACCCGTCGTTCGTCGCGTTGTCGTTGATGACACCGTAGGTGCTGAAGCTGCCGCTACCTCCGGTCTTCTGAACCGAGACCCAGCCTTGGGTGATGCCCGTACCCTCGAGGACCCGGCTGTACTGGATCCAGCCGAAGGGCGCCAGCGTCTCTGCCTGTCGAACGACTGCGGAATAGCCAGAGCCATCCCCTGAGTAGGCTACAACCCTGACAGTGACGGGCTCAGATGAAGTACTCAGGACGGCGACATTCGATCGATCGTTCGAGTCCTGCCGGAGACCGTGGAGCGTGGCAGACCCGGACAGGAGTTCCGTCGCGCGGAGTCCCGGATAGGCCAGACCTGCCGCTCCAACCGGTTGAGGAACGGTTGTCGCACTCGTCGTTCGCGCCAGTACGCTAGCCGCCCCGGCATCCGAGAGCCCATCCCACTCCACGAGGAGAGTCCCAACCGATCCGCCATCTGCCGGAAGAGACACTCCAAGCGATCGCAGATAGCTCGTGATGTTGGGCTCCATCACTTGTGAACCGGCCTCGACCAGCCGGCTGATCCGAGTCATCGCTTGCCCGCCGGACGGAGTGAATTGCATCGTAGCAATCGCTGCGGTTGTTCCCTGATTCGAAAACGTCAGCTCCGTCGTGTAGTGGGCCGTTCCGGACTTGATGTCGAGAACGACGGGAACGACCTGGATCGTCCGTGCGTCCCCGAAGGCGAGGCCCGACTGTTCGTCCACGTCGACCGATACAGACACGTCACACGTTGGCACGATCTCCAACGTCCAGCCGCTCACCTCGACAGGGGTGAACTGCACCGTCTGCGTTCCCTCCGCCGACACGGTTCGACGATCGAGCTCTGCGCCGTCTGGCCCTCGAACGATGACGTCCGCCGTGCAGTATCCCGACGAGAGAGCATTCGACCCTCCGGAGAACCAGCTCCCGAACGTGAAGGTGGCCCTTGGCGCCGAACGCGTCGAGCCCGACGGGGCAGTCACACTCGTGGTTGTGCCACCACGAAGGGACTGACAGCCCTGTTCTTTCTGGGTCGTTCCTGCGAGTACGAGCGCGACGATCTGCGCGGTCACCTTTGTGTCGACGACTCCGGAGTGGACCTCGATTGGTGCGAACGAATACCACTTGGAAGTGAGGATGTTCTTCGCGCAGAGGTAGTGGGGGCGGCCGTCGGGATCCAGGGCCGAGATGACCTCCTTCAGGGACTGAGACACCGTCGTTACGACGCCGTCGGACTTTGGAAGGAACAGCGCTTCCATGGCCACCCCACCCTCGTTGACCACCGACACGACGAACACGTCTTCGGGAATGTCGGCGTGGTTCAAGCGGTCTAGGAGAAGTGAGCCCTGGGAAGAGTCCATCTCGTTCTTCTGGACGCTGTCGGAGAACGCGCAGGACTGGAGCGCCACGACGAGGCATGCTGCCGCACCGCCCCGGTTGCAAAGGTCGGTCGCCACGGAGGCCAGGGCATCGGCAAGAGGCTTGTAGAAGCCACCATGCGGGGTATCGAGGGTGATAAGGCGCCTGACGCTCCCTGGCTGGTAGGGCACGATTCCGAGATTCTCGATGTAGACCCGGCTGACGAGCCCTCCCATGCTGTGGGCGACGATGTCAACTGACGGACTGACCGTTGTCGCACGAATCGCGGCCACGACATGCGCGAGCTGGTCCCCGAGAGTCCAGATGGAGACATTCTTGACACGGCTCTTGTAGAAACGCTCGTCCCCCGTCCCGGAGGTGTCGGCGTACCAGATGGCGTAGAACGGTGCGCTTCGTAGGGTGCTCTGCTGGCTGGTGGGGTCGTAGTACGAGCCCTCGAATGCCGGGTCTTTGTCTCTAACGTAACGCCCGTCGAAG
>CALBDV010000591.1 GCA_937927565.1 uncultured Holophagales bacterium | reverse complement strand
GAGTGTCGAGTGCGGACAGGAGTACCCATAGCTGGGTGGCTCCCAGCAGAGCCCAGTGGTCTCATCCTTGTACTGAATCCACATCGACGTCCAATTGGCGCTGAAGCCGGAACCCCACTGGCCATCGCTCACAGTTCCACCAATGGGACAGTACCAGCCCCCCTGGCCTGGGGGGCAACTCCCATACTCGAAGAGGGGGGTGTCGACGTTCGGAGGTGTCACGTCAATTACACTCCAAGTTGATGTCGTCGTCGTGTTGTCGGGCCACAGGATGTAGGTCGGGTTGTCCGTTTGATCTTGCCCTGGGAAAGTGTAGGTAACGTACCATGGGCCGTTTGCTGCGAAACCTGAACTGTCGGTGCAGAGCCAGTCATTGGCGACAACCCAGGATCCGTTTCGATAAGTGTATATGTCGCCGCAGGTGTTCGGCGGACCCCCTGCAACGACGAAGAAGAAGTACATGCCCGGCCAAGAGTAGTTCCCAGTGTAGTTGGCCGTGCCCGTCGTGAGCGCGGAAACCGGTGCGTTCGGTTCTGGGAGGAGTGATCGCGAAATGGCGGCGGTCCCACCGCCCATCGCTCTCAGGGCTGGTCGGCTCAGGACCGGGATTGTCGTCACGTGTGCGCGGCTGATGCGGTAGGCGGTCCCGAGGGCTTTACCCTCCTTTACGAAGAGCTCGACTAGGCTACTCTGGCTCTCCGCGACCTCGGAGAGCGTCCCGCTCCATCGTCCTGGCCTTGGCGAAGAAAGCCGCACGGAATTGAGCTCGGCCCCATTAACATCAATAACTCGCACCTCGACTGAGGTGTTAGCCTCGAGAAAGTCGATGGCCACGCGTGCGGAAAAGGAGCCGTCGTCGCGCGGTCCGACGAGAGCCGCAGATCCTTGGAAGCCGGAAGCGAGAACTCCTCCGGCTGATGGATCTTCGAGGCGGAGGCGTACCTGAGGATCCGGCCTCCCAGCGAAGCCCACATCCGTAGGTTGAAACGTTGCGGATACGACAAATGGACCTGACAAGGCCGATTCGGCACGGGGCGCCGCCCATAGGGTAGCGGACGGCGCGAAGGCGAGACAGAGACAAGCTGCGCGAAGGTGGGATTCCTTAATCATCAGTTCTCCCTCGGTCTGTAGTGTCTGTAGTGTCGGATGGGCGGCGGGCAATTTCTCGCATGTGGGTGCGTCGATACCAGTGGTGACTTTGATGCTCTGGATCCTAGGTGTCAGGTCGCACCCGGGCTTACCGGCGGAGGCGCGACTTCTTACTGGCCCTGCTCCTCTTGACACTTCCTCTGCAGTAGACGCTAGGGCCCAGCGCCGTTTCTCGTTTCGCTGATTTAGGGAGCCTCCTCCTGCAGGGGCGGGCCTCGGCTTGGATACCCCTTACGCCTACTGAGGGACTGCGTGGGCTGGAAGTGGCCCCTTGGAGATGCCTGCTTGAATCTTCTTCCGTGGAGGGAGGGGGGGCAGTTCGGAGTCGGACGGCGTTTGTCTTGATCCGGGGAGCTGGCAGGGCCGTAGCAGTCGGACGGACGGTGCCAAACGAGGAAGTGGAGAGATCTGTACATACTCCTCACGAACTCCTCGGTCTCCCGACTAAGGAGGGGCTGGCGGCTCAGCCATCGTCCGCCATACCTAGGCTGCGCGAGACCCCGATTTTTACTACAGGCCCCGGCAACTTTCTTCGACGTCAACCTCCCTGAGGCGGGCCAGCGGCGAGGGGGAGCCCGGCGAAGTCCCAGCTTCGACTCCCAGGGGGCACGAGTAGGGCGATGGGCCCGGAGCTGGCCCGCGGTACGGGGGCGGGACCGAGGTAGCCCGCTCCGTGGCGGTACCGCGTGGATCCGAACTCCCTGACAATGTGCGACGAGGAGCTCAATATGGTCTTCTTATGACCTGACGTCGAGCTACTTCGAGGGCGAGCGTTCGGTGACGGAGGACGACGTACGCAACTATGGCTATAGTCGCGACCACCGCAGCGACCGTCGTCAGATCGTCATCGGGATGGTGACAACAACGGACTGGATCCCGATCGCTCACCACGTCTTAGGGGGAAACACCTTGGACCGCAAGACGGTGCAGGGCGTGGTCAAGGACCTGAAGGAGCGCCTGCGTGTTTCGAGGGTGACCTTCGTCGGGGACCGGGGGTTTGTCCGGCGTCAATAAGAAATGCCGCCCGGGAAATCCAACTGTCGCGGAACAGGGGCGCCTGAGCTCAGAGAACCGCGACACGATCCGGGAAGCCAAGCTGGACTACCTCATCGCGCACCCGTTGAGGAGGGATGCCGATTCCAAGTACCTGCTGGACCGATGCGGGGAATCGCTACGGCAGGCACGCCAGGAGGACCGGAAGGTCGTCCTGGCGGCCGCCATGTACGCCGAGAGGCCCGATGACCACTTCGCCGTCCCCTACGACCCGGAGATCGCGCAGACGAGCCGCGAAGGCCGGCAACGGCGCCTGGCGAAAGCGGACGCGGCCATAGATGAGATCCTGGAGCGTCTGCGAAAAGCGAAGGACCCGACCGTGCGCAAGCGGGGGCGGAAGCTGACCACTGAAGGGGCGCAGCTGAAGATCCACGACTACCTGAGGGACCATGACCTCGGACGGCTCTACGGAGTGCGGCTCGATAAATCCATGCCGCTCGGGCTCTCGGTCGTGGCCAATACCGAGGCGCGTACCTTCGAGGAGAGCATCGACGGGATTCTGATCGTGGAAGGGAGCCGCAGGGACTTCACCGCCACGCAGATAGTCGAACGGTCCAAGTCCTTGGCCGAGATCGAAAGGAGCTGACGGTCGCTCAAGAGCACCCTGCGGCTGCGCCCGGTCTACCACTGGACCGAGAAACGGATACGTGCCCACGTCTTCATCACGTCTTCATCTGCGTCCTGGCGTTGACCGTCGAGAGAGGCATGAGAAAGAAGCTTGCGCGGATCAAAACGTCTGTCCCGGCCGCGCTGGAAAGACTCGAGAGAAGTCGTGTCGGCCGTGCGACCGTCGGCCAACAGGCCGTGCCGTTTCTGACGAACGTCAGCAAGTGCGCGGGAGTGCTACGCGCAGATCGGCGTCTCGATCCCGAGGGTCTCCGACGTCGCCACAGTGGTCACGGCGAAGCTGTAGTACGAAACATCACCAGTAGTGCGATGCAACCCTCGTTGGGGCAGCACCTTGGCGCCAACTGCCTGCTGAACCCCGGAGCATCCTCGAGAATCGGGTCCGCGGTGACGTGGAGGTGGATCACACAGCCCGTGGAGGCGACGAGGCCCGTCTCGAGCA
>CALBDV010000590.1 GCA_937927565.1 uncultured Holophagales bacterium | reverse complement strand
GTCGCTCGTCGACGTTTCGACCCCGGTCGCCACCACCTGGCTCTCCGTCACCGCCCCTCCCGAGGCGGTCGCCCTGGAAGCCGCGCTCCTCACCGGATCCCAGACCAGCGCCGCCCCGGTGCCGATCGTCTCTTTCGCGTCGTTCCCACCGGACGTGGAGGCACTCCGGGCGTTTCTCGTCGAGCTGACCGCGGCGCTCGACTCGGCCCCGCGCGGCCTTCACCCCGAAGCGGCCGCGAACGTCGACCGGACCCTCCTCCGCTTCCTCGCCCGGTTCGCCCTCGACACCTCGCCCCGGCGAGACAGTCGGCGTCCTCTCCGCGTCGACAGACCCTCGGCCCTTCGCTCGATCTTCGAGTTCCTGAGGTCTCTCTCGTCCGAGCCCGTCTACGTCGAGGACCTCTGCCGCGCGACGGGCCTCCCCGAGCGCACGCTTCGCCTCCTCTTCCTCGAGCAGTTCGGCGCGAGCCCCGTCCGGGTCCTCCGGGCGCGCCGCCTCTGCCTCGTTTTCGACGCGCTCGGCGCGCCCGATGTCGGGCTGAAGCAGATCCGGCGCGTCGCCGAGAGCCACGGCTTCTGGCACATGGGGCAGTTCTCCGCGGACTACAGGGCGCTCCTCGGCGAGCGACCTTCCGACACGGTCCGGCGCACGCGACTCCTGGGCATCCGTGACCGGACTCCACGGAGACGAGCAGGCGGGCCAGCCCTGCCCTTCCTCCGAGCCGCCTCAGGCTAGATCGTCAGCGGCGCGCCCGCCGGCGGGACCAGGCGGACGACGCCCCGCCGCACCGGGGCCCCGGTCAGCGCGCGAACAGCGCCGCGAGCCCCCCGAGGATCGCCAGCGTGACGAGGAAGGCGACGGCGAGGCTGAGGGGGAAGCGCGAAATGCGAAGCTCCTCGCCCCGCTGCAGCCGTCCGAGCGTCCTCCAGTGCGAGACGGCCGCGAGGAGCGTCGCGACGGCCGCGAGGACGATGAGCGTCAGGCCGAACTGGATCGCCGCCTCGTGCACGGCGACGGCCTGGGGGGAAGGGTTCTTCTCGCGCACGGACCGGAAGAAGCCGACGAGGCCGAAGCCGAAGCTCCCCATCGTCAGCGTCGTCCGGATCCAGGCGAGCGTCGTACGGTCGAGGGCGAGCCGGGTCCGGTAGGCGGCGAATCCGGTCCGCGTCCTCGCAAGGTCGGTGCGTGGGTCGGCGGCGCTCATGCTGGTCACGATTCTGACCGGACCTACTGGGCCGGGATGGTGATGAGCGGCAGACGCCCGTTCTCGCCCGTGTCCGCGAGCGTGAAGAAGTACATGACGGCTGTGAGCGCCCGCTTCGCCAGGAGATTTCCGTTGTCGATCCAGAACCAGTGATCCCGGTATCTCACCGCGGCGAACGCGTCAACGGGCTTCTCCCTCCCGCTTCGGATCCGGACCCCCTCCGCGCGTTCCGCTGGGACGGAGCCCGCCTGCGCCGCCACGACGCTGCCATCCCTCGCGTGCGCTTCCGGCACTTCCATATAGCTCGCGAACGCGGCCATCACCTGGAGCATCGACCGGCTGCTCACCGCCAGCTCGCCCTCGCCCCCGCGCACCGGCGAGTAGGTGAGGACGAACTTCTCCTGGCCCGCCGGCAGGCCGAGCAGCCGCCGGACCTCCGCCGCCTTCTCCGCGGCGCCGGGGTCGACGTCGTCGCGCCGGAAGAAGAGGACGGCCGTCTGCCCCTTCACCTTGTCCTCGTCCACCCGCATCCCGATGCCGCCGGCAGCCTGGACGTCGCGCATCAGCTCCAGCGCGCGGACGAAGGCCGGGTCCGCCTCCTTCACCCCGGCCCCGGTGGCCGAACGGTTTCGTACGCCGTTGAGCGCGTCGACGGTCAGGCCGAGGACGAAGTCCGCGGCGTAGCCCGACT
>CALBDV010000589.1 GCA_937927565.1 uncultured Holophagales bacterium | reverse complement strand
ACACGGCCTCCGCGACGACGGCGGTCGGCCAGATCGTGGCGACCCCGAACCCCGTCAACATGCGCGTGCCGGTGTTCTCGCTGGGATCTTCGATCCTGAACATCACGAACGACAGCCCGCTCACGGTCGGCTTCTCCCTCCTCGAGCGGCCCATCGAATACGCCTGGGCGCGGTTCCAGATCGCTGGTCCCACCTGGCAGGTCCCCGCCGAGAACGCCTCAGACCGTACGGCCCGGGCCGTGCCTGACCACCCCCTGCCCAACGCCGCGGTCTCTCCTCTCGCTCCCGGCGCGGTTCTCGACTTCCCCGTCGGCCTCGTATTGCCCTGGGGCATCGGCTTCAACACAGCGGCCGACGACATGTGGATCAACGACATCGCTCTCGCGGGCGGAGACGGCCTCAATCACCGCTTCCTGGCCGCCGGCACGGCGACCGGCGACACGATCGACATCTCGTCCTGGGTCGGCACCTTCGCCGCCGACATGGCCTACGACTTCTTCGCCAACCGGCTGTGGCAGGTGAACGTCGGCGGAGACAACTGCATTCACGAGCTCGACCCGTCGGCCAAGGTTTCCACCGGCAACACGATCTGCCCCGCCTTCGGCACGTCCCAGCGCGGCCTCGCGTTCGACCCGGTCTCCGACACCTTCTTCGCCGGCTCGTGGAACGACGGTGTCATCCATCGCTTCGATCGCAACGGCGACATCCTCGAGTCCTTCAGCGCCGGCCTCGACGTCTCGGGCCTGGCGTACAACCCGGGGACCGGCCACCTCTTCGTCCTGGCGAACACCGACGCGGCGGCCGACCTGTACGTCCTCGACGTCAACAACGCCTACGCCACCGTGAGCTCGTTCAAGCTCGCCGGCATGGCAGCCTACGACCAGGCCGGCCTCGAGGCCGACTGCGCCGGAAACCTCTACGCCGTCAACCAGATCAACGCCGAGGTCCTGGTCGTCCCGTCCGGCGAGACCGGCTTCTGCAGCTTCTCGACCGTCCCCTGGCTCGACGAGACGCCCAAGAGCGGCACGCTCGCCCCTGGCGCCACCCAGCCGGTCACGCTCGACTTCATCACGGCCCTGCAGTGGCCGGGCCTCCACCAGGCCTCGCTCCGCGTCGCCGGCACCGATCCCTTCGCGCCGGTCGACGTCCCCGTCAACTACACCATCGCCTTCCTCGACGTGCCGGTCGATCACTGGGCCGACGCGTTCATCCACGCGCTCGCCGGCGTGCGCGTCTCGCGCGGCTGCGGAGAAGGCAACTTCTGCCCCGAGGCCGAGGTCGACCGGGCCGAGATGGCGATCCTGATGGTCCGCGCGATGCACGGGCCGCTGTTCGCCCCGCCGGCAGCGACCGGCGTCTTCGTCGACGTGCCGATCTCCGAGACCGACGTCACTGCCGACTACATCGAGCAGCTCTACCGCGACGGCGTCGTCGCAGGGTGCGCGGTGGGCGGAGAGGGCGAGCGCTACTACTGCCCCGATCGCCTCGTCAGCCGGGCGGAGATGTCGGTGTTCGTATCGGTCGGCCTCGGACTGCCGCCGGTCGACCCGCCGACCGGGTACTTCAGCGACGTCCACGGCACGGACTACTCCTGGGCCGAGGGCTTCATCGAGACGATCTTCAACGAGGGCATCACCGCCGGCTGCGGCGACCATCTCTTCTGCCCGGCGACCACCATCACGCGCGCCCAGCTCGCGGTCTGGCTGGTCGTAGGGTTCAACTTCCCCTATCTCCCGCCCACGCCGTAGCCCAACTGGCTCCACGAACGAGGCGGCCCGGGGTCACCCCCGGGCCGCCTCTTCATTTGTGCGTCCGGCACGGATGACGGCGTTCCCGGAAGACGCCGGGAGGCGGCGGATCAGAACGAGACGTCGAGGCCTGCGACGAACCGGATCCCGGGTGACGGGTAACCCGCCACCTCGGCGTAGTCGCGGTCGAGAAGGTTCGTGACGCGGACGAACGGGGCGAGGTGCTCGAAGAACCGCGGGCCCGTCGCCGCCAGGTCGACGCGGAAGTAGGCGGGGCTCGTGACCCGCTCGTACGTCGTCGCATCCACGTCGTCCCTCTCGCCCACGAAAAGCCCCGTCAGCTCGGCACTCGCACCACGGCCGAGGTCGCCACCGAGCGACGCCGACGCGCGATGCCTGGGCCGCCGCAGGAGCGGGAGACCGGTGTCGAGGTCCTCCGCGTCGAGCCAGGTGTATGCGGCGCGGGCCCACGTGGAGGCGGAGAGAGCGCCGCGCACGACGGCCTCGGCTCCCGTCATCCTCGCCCGGCCGACGTTCACGTTCGTGAAGGTCGCGAAGTCGTAACGGATGAGGTCCCTCACGTCGCTCCGGAAGAGCGAGGTCTCGAGGACGAAGCCCGGGGCGATCGTCCACTCGGCCCCGGCCTCGTACGAGACGGATTCCTCGGGATTCAGGTCGGGGTTCCCGGAGAAGGGGTAGTAGAGCTCGCCGGTCGAAGGAGCCCGGAAGGCCGATCCCGCGGCGGCGCGGAGACGGATCGTGGAGGAGACGGTCCACGAGAGCGCGACGCGGGGATTCGTGGACGCACCGAAGGCGCTGTTCTCGTCGCGGCGGACGCCCGCAGTGATCGCGAGCCGGTCGTTCGCGAGGGAGATCCGGTCCTCGGCAAAGACGGACCAGGTGCTGGTCGTCAGGCCGTCGAGCTGGACCCCGTAGGAGTCCTCGTTGTCGACCTTCGTCCGCTCGTAGTCGGTGCCCACCGAGATCCGGTTCGCACCGGCGACCTTCGAGAGGACGACGCGGCCGCCGGCGCGGCGCGCCTTCGTCTCGGAGAATGTGAAGCCCCACGGATCGTCGGGGTCGGTGTAGGTCGGGGAATCGTCCGCGAAGGTCCCGGCCGCCTCGAGCGTCGTCCTCGCCCCGAGGTCGATGGAGACCGGAACGGAGACGAGCGTCGTGTCGGCCGTCGTCGCGCGGAGCGGCGTGGCCGTCGCGCCCGAGAACGGGATGCCGGTGCGCGACGACTCGCTCCTCACCGTCACGCCCGTCTTCACTGCCGGGGCGATCTGGACGTCGAGCGCGGCCGAAAGGTCGGTGCCCTCGAAGAACTCGTTCGGGAGGTCTCCGGCGATGGTCCCGCGGCGGAAGCCGGCGCTGACGCCGATCGCACCGCTCCGAAGGACGGCGTTCACGCCCCC
Source organism: uncultured Holophagales bacterium (assembly GCA_937927565.1). Lineage (GTDB taxonomy): Bacteria > Acidobacteriota > Thermoanaerobaculia > UBA5066 > UBA5066 > UBA5066. The sequence continues at coordinate 224 of CALBDV010000589.1, read as the reverse complement.
CTCTCGGGCCGAGGCGTTCCCGAGGCCGAAGTGGGCCTGTCCCGCGAGACCGTCGGCGTCGGCCCGGCGCGTGACGATCTGGACGACGCCGCCGAGCGCCTCCGAACCGTAGAGCGCCGAGAAGGGCCCGCGAACGATCTCGATTCGCTCGACGTTCGCGGTGCCGAGCGAGGAGAGGTCGACGCCTCCGAAGTAGGGGCTGTTCAGCTTGACGCCGTCGACGA
>CALBDV010000588.1 GCA_937927565.1 uncultured Holophagales bacterium | reverse complement strand
AGGAAGTCGGCGAGGTTGCGGCCGAGGAAGAACAGGACGAGCCCCAGGATCGCGGAGGTCTCGGCGATGGCGAGGGAAATGAGCGTCCGCCGGAGGAACACGTCGAACGGAAGCGCCGTCGCGGAGTCGGTACCGACGCGTGGCGCGACGGCGAGAGCGAGGAGCGCCATGGCGAACGCGGCGCCGTAGAAACCGTATCGCAGGCCCGCCGGCGCGGGCGCGACGGGAGCCGCCGCGGACGACGCGAGGACGAAGGCGACGACGGCGTAGAGGGGAATCGAGGCGGTGAGCCCCGCGACGAGGACGAGCCAGCGGGCCTTCTCGGGGATCGGGGTCGGTCGAGGCATTCTCGCGCTCCGCACATACGATACTCCGCGTTCGCCCGGTCCCCTCGACAGTCAGGTCCGAAAACCGCCAGACGGAAGCGTCCCGGGTGGGATATCACTCCCGGCGTGGAGATCGATCACGAGTCCTGCCTCGCCGCCTTCCTGGGCCGGGACCGCCGGTTCGCCGGACGTTTCTACGCCGGTGTGACCTCGACGGGCATCTACTGCCGTCCGGGCTGCCCGGCCCCCCTGCCGAAACCTCGAAACGTCCGCTTCTTTCGTTGCGCGGCCGCTGCCGAGGAAGCGGGGTTCCGGGCCTGCCTCCGCTGTCGCCCCGAGACCGCGCCAGGGACCCCGGCCTGGACCGGCACGTCCGCGACCGTCGCGCGCGCCCTCCGCCAGATCGAGGCGGGCCTCGCCGACGACGCCCCGCTCGGTGCGCTCGCGGCGCGTCTCGGCGTCGGGGAAAGGCACCTGCGGCGGCTGTTCGGCGAGCACCTCGGAGCGTCCCCCGTGGCCATCGCTCGGACGAGGCGCCTCCATTTCGCCCGGAGGCTCCTCGACGACACGTCGCTCCGGATGTCCGACGTGGCGCTCGCGGCGGGCTACACCAGCGTCCGGCGCTTCAACGAAGCGATGCGGGCCGCGTTCGGCGTCTCCCCGACGAAGCTCCGGCGGTCGGCGACGACCGCGACCGACCGGGCGGAAATCGCCCTGCGGCTTCCGTTTCGCCCGCCGTTCGACCACGTGTCTCTCCTGGCGTTCCTCTCGGCCCGCGCCGTTGCAGGTGTCGAGGAGGTCTCGGACGGCGTCTACAGGCGGACCGCGGAGCTCTCCGGCTCGGCCGGCATCGTCGAGGCGCGGGTCGACGGAGACCAGGGAGTCCTCACTCTCCACCTCCAGGGCCTCGGTCCGGCCTCGGCGCTCGAGGCGACCCGTCGTACGGGGCGCCTCTTCGACCTCGACGCCGACCCGGGGATGATCGCCGCACGCCTCGCGACCGACCCGCTCCTCGCCCCGCTCGTCGCACGGCGCCCCGGGCTCAGGGTGCCGGGCGCCTGGGACCCGTTCGAGACCGCCGTCCGGACGATCCTGGGACAGCAGGTCTCGGTGAAGGCGGCGCGGACGCTGGCCGCGCGACTCGCCTCGAGGTTCGGGCGTCCGCTCCCCGCGGGAGCGGCGCGCGGAGGGCTCGCGCTGCTCTTCCCTCGCGCCGAGGAGCTGGCGGAAGCCGACGTCGCTTCGATCGGCCTGACCTCCCGGCGCGCGGAGACGCTCCGGCACCTGGCGCGCGAAGTGGCACTGGGGCGCATCGACCTCGGCCCGGCTGCCTCGCTCGACGAGGCCGAGACCCGCCTCGCCGGCGTCCCGGGCATCGGCCCCTGGACGGCACAGGTGATCGCGCTGCGGGCGCTCGGCGAGCCCGACGCCCTTCCGGCGGGGGATCTCGGTCTCCGAAAAGCGCTCGCCAACGGGGGCGTGCTCCCAACGATTGCGGCCGTCGAGGCCCGTGCCCGCGGCTGGCGGCCCTGGCGTGCCTACGCCCTCATCCACCTCTGGACCGAACTCGCAAGCCAGGAGCACTCATGAAGACGCCGCTCGAGACCGCCACCGTCGAAACCCCTGCCGGCCCGTTCTGGTTCGCCGCGAAGGGCGGTGCGCTCGTCGCCGCCGGTTTCGCCGATTCCACCCCCCGTCTCTTTGCCCGGCTCGAGGCGCGCCTCGGGCCGCTCGAATGTCACGAGGCGAGCGACCCCGCCGGCGCCGTCTCCGCGTTTCGACGCTTCCTGGGCGGCGAGCTCGCGGCGCTCGAGTCGGTCCCGGTCGACGCCGCCGGGACGCCGTTCCAGCGAGACGTCTGGACGGCCCTTCGCGAGATCCCGGCCGGGTCGACGGTCACTTACGCCGAGCTGGCCCGGCGCGTCGGGCGCCCGCGCGCCGTGCGGGCCGTCGGCGCCGCGAACGGCGCGAACCCCGTTTCGATCGTCGTGCCGTGCCACCGCGTCGTCGGCAAGGACGGCCTCCGCGGATACGCCGGGGGCATACCCCGGAAGGAGTGGCTCCTCGCGCACGAAAAGGCGACGCCGCCGGCCTGACGGCCCGCTCCCCTACGCGGGTCTGCCCGGCGCGCGCCAGATCCGCCGGATCTGGGCATCGTGGTGCTTCGCGTGCTCCTCGAGGAAAGCGAGCGTGCCTGCCGGATCGAGAGCTCCGCCGATCGGGTGGCGGAAGAGAAGGGTCTTCCGGCGCTCGGCCGGTAGGGACCCGAGGATCTCCCGAAGGTCCTTGCGGACCTTCTCCCAGCGGACCGAGATCTCTGCGAGCGGGAAGGTCTCTTCGGGAATGACCTGCGGCACGGGCGCTCGAAACCGGATCGGCGACCTCAGGATGAGGACGAGGAGGGCAAGCTTCGCCCGGTCGCGGAGAGAAACGGGCTGCGGCGGCGCCAGCAGCTTCTTGCGCGCGTAGCCGACGACTCCCTCCTCGACGAGGACGAGGTGCTGGACGACGTCGAGCGCACACCAGCCCTTCCCCTCCGGGCGAAATGCGAGCCTCTCCCCGCTCTCGATGACGAGAGAGCCCAGGAGGGCGTCCTTCCAGTCGTCCATGTCGTCGAGACGCCGCTCGAAGTCGTGCTGCATGGCGCGGAGTCTCCCACAGGGAGGCTCCGCGCCTTGCCCGTCAGCGGGCTGCCGGAACCTGCTCCCCGCCGCCGGCCGCCTCGTCCGTGAAGATCAGCTGCCCGTCCTTCACGCGGCCCCTGAGCGAGACCGCGAGCGCCTCGCTCAGGTCCTGGACCGGGACGATCTCGAGACCGTCCCTCACGTCCTGCGGGAGGTCTTCGAGATCGGGGATGTTCTCTTTCGGGAGGACGACCGTCCGGATCCCCGCGCGGACCGCGCCGAGGAGCTTCTCCT
>CALBDV010000587.1 GCA_937927565.1 uncultured Holophagales bacterium | reverse complement strand
TTCTCGCGGCTTCTCCGCTGAGCGCTCAGGTGGCTCCCAGCCTCACCGGCGAGACCGGGCTCTTCGAAATCTACGACGCGCAGACGGTCCCGCAAGGGCGTTTCGCGTTCTCCCTCTTCTACAGCATGTACGACAGGACGGCGGCGCCCGTGCCCTACGCGGGCACGCTCGCCGACGACCCCCTGCGGTACAGCACCGACAAGCTCGGGCTGACGCTCGCGTTCGGCCTCCTGCCGAACTGGGAGGCGTCGTTCTCCACCGGCAACCGGTCCTATGACGCCGACGACCGCGCCTGGGCCGGCGTCATCGGCGGGCGGAACCAGTACGGCGGGATCGACCACGACGAGACCGACAAGATGCGGATCGGGACGAAGTACATCCTGAACCAGAAGGACCCGCTGAAGATCGCGCTCTTCGGCGCGGTCTACATCCCGACGCAGTCGCGCAACGACGAGTACGCGCTCTCGACCTGGAGGTCCGACTGGGAGTGGGGCTTCTCCGGGACCTACGGGATCTTCACCGGACAGTTCGCCTACCTCTGGACCGCCGACGCGACCACCGACTACGAGTCCTACGACGTCTCGAACGAGATGCGCTGGTCCGCCGGTGTCGGCCTGCCGATCATCCAGGACAGGCTCAAGGGGATCGTAGAGGTCCACCGGACGATGTACGACGGCGGGACGACCGAGCCACCCGCCTTCACCGACGCCGTCCTCGGTGCGCGCCTCGCCCTCGGGAAGTACTTCGTCGCCAGCGCCGGCGTCCGTGCGAACGTCGATCGCTGGGTGAAGTACGGCGACTCCCCGAGCAACGTCGGAGGCATCCTCCAGGTCTCCTTCGCGCCGCAGCCCGAGAAGGCCGAGGCCCCGAAGGCCGTCCCGTCGCCGCACCAGCCGCCGCCGCCCGAACCGGTCCCGGCTCCCGCCCCCGTCGTCGAGCCCGCTCCGGCCCCGGTGGTCGAGGCGCCCCCCGCTCCGAAGCCTGAGACTTCCACGACCGACGAAATCCTCTTCGACGCCGCCAAGAGCCGCCTGACGAACATCGCCAAGGCGATCCTCGACGGCGTGGCCCTCCGCCTGAAGAACAACCTCTCGGCGACCTGCACGATCGTCGGCTTCACCGACCCGAAGGAGAAGGGCGACCACGCGGCCCTCGGCAAGGCGCGCGCCGACGCCGCGAAGGACTACCTCGTCAAGCGGCACGGCATCGACGCCGCCCGCATCCAGGTCGACGCGAAGGGCGACGCCGAGGCCGGGGACGACGCAACGCGGAACCGCCGCGCCGTCGTCACGGTGACCTTCCCCTAATCTCGCCCGCTCCCCGAACCTCTCCCGGCGGCCGGCCTCGCGCCGGCCGCTCGCGTCTGTCCCCGTCGCGCTAAACTGGACCCGCTTGGACAGCAGCGGCGCCTTCACGACCGGAACGAGCCCCGCACTTGGCGGGGCTTCTTATTCCCGTGCGCTCGTCGTCCTCGCGACGGCGGCCGTCGTGGGGCTCCTCTGGGCCGGCAAAGTCCTCTTCGTCACGATCTTCTTCGCGCTCTTCCTCTCCTTCGCGCTCCACCCTTTCGTGGAGCTCCTCGAGAAGATCCGCGTGCCCAGGCCGCTCGCCGCGTTCGTCATCCTCCTTCTCCTGTGCGCGCTCGTGGCGTTCTTCATCGTCAACGCCCTCGACCAGGCGCAGGCCTTCTCCCGCGACTGGCCCTCGTACGAACGGAAGATCCAGGGGCTGACCGCGCAGGCGCGCGGTCTCTTCTCGCGCATCGAGGAAGGCACACGCAGGCTCCTCTCCGACGGCGAACGGGCCGGTGTCCGAGCCGTCCGCCTCGAGGAGGGGATGCTCGACTCCGTCGCCCGCGTCGTCCTCCAGGTGAGGACGATCTTCTCGCTCGCCCTCTACACCGCAGCCGTTCCGATGCTCGCCTTCTTCATGCTGAAAGACCGCGAGAAGTACGCCGGGGCGCTCACGCGGATCCTCCGGCGAAAGGGCGGCCGGGCAGCATCCGACTTCGCCGTCAACGTCGCCCACGTCCTCTCGGGCTACGTCCTCGGCGAGCTCTTCGTCGTCCTCATCACGGCCTGCATCACGACGGCGGGACTCCTGATCCTGCAGGTGCCCTACAGCTACGTCCTCGGCCCCCTCGCGGGCCTCTGCGTCCTGCTGCCCTACGTCGGCGTGATCCTGTCGACGACACCCGCGCTCTTCGTGGCGTTCCTCGGGACCGACGAGCCGTTTCTCGCGCTGAAGGTCATCCTGTTCTACTCGGTCGTGCAGTTCCTCGAAGGAAACGTCCTGACGCCGTTCATCGTCGGCAGCCGCGTGCGGCTCCACCCCCTCGCCGTCCTCGTCGCGTTCCTCTTCTGGGGAATCCTGTGGGGTCTGCCCGGCGCGATCCTCGCCGTTCCGCTGACCGCGGCGATCAAGGTGGTCGGCGAGCGGTTCGAGCGGTTCGCTCCCTGGGCCGCTCTCCTCGGCGAACGGACGCCCGACCCGGAGCCCGAACCCGTCGAGGAGAAGAGGGAGCCGGACGAGAAGGCCGCCGGGTAGCGCCGTGTGCGGCCGCTACGTCCAGACGAGCCCCGCCGACGCCCTGGCGACCCGGTTCGGTGCAAGGCTCCCCGAGGGGATCGCGTGGACGCCCCGTTGGAACGTCGCGCCCGGAACGCGCGCCCCGCTCGTCCGCGACGACGGCGACGGTCCCGTCCTGGCGTTTCTCACGTGGGGGCTCTGCCCCTCGTGGGCCAGGGACGAGTCCGGCGTACGGCCGATCAACGCCCGGGCCGAAGGCATTGGCGGCAAGCCGATGTTCCGCGACGCGATCAGGCGCCGCCGGGCCGTCGTCCCGGCGGACGCCTTCTACGAATGGAAGGTCGAGGTCTCCGGGAAGACCCCCTGGCTCTTCCGGCTCGCGGGAGGCGGGCCGTTCGGCTTCGCCGGACTCTGGGAACGCCGGGAGGTTCCGGGTGCCGAGCCGCTCGAGAGCTTCGCCATCGTCACGACGGTGGCGAACGAGCTCGTCCGGCCCGTCCACGCACGGATGCCCGTCCTTCTCGACGCTCAGACCGAGGTTCTCTGGCGACGGCAGGGGCCGCTCTCGACGGCCGAGCTCGAGCAGTGTCTCGTGCCGATCGATGCCGGTGCGATGGAGGCCTGGCCCGTCTCCACCTGGGTCAACGCCGCCTCTCACGACGGGCCCCGCTGTGTCGAACCGGCGCGCTGACGACGCCGCCGACGTGATTCCGCCGCCCGCTTCCGCTCGCGGGACACGGTTCTTCCAATGAACCGGCCGGGCTCCTAGACTGCGCCGCGATGCATCCTGCCTACCGCGACGCGTTCAACGATTCCTTCACGGAAGAGCTCTACCTGCGGCAGTCGGCGGACCTCGCCCGGCGCGCCGGGGCCGAGGCGGGCTTCCGTCTCGCGGAGACGCCCGTCTTCCTCACGCACGAGCTGGAAGAGCGCCTCGTTTCGGCAGCGCACGGGATCCTCGCGCAGATCTCCCGGCCCGAGGCCCTCGCACGGCTGAGGCGCTTCGTCCCGCGCGAGTGGGATGCCCCAGGGATGGACGCCCTTCCATCCCTCGCGCAGGTCGACCTGGCGATCGTCACTGGTCCGGACGGCTCGCTGGCGCCGAAGCTGATCGAGCTTCAGGGCTTTCCCTCGCTCTCGGCGTTCGAGGTGATGCAGGCCGACGCCTGGAGCGACGCGCTCGAAGGAATCCCGGGGCTTCCAGCCGCCGGGTTCAGCCCCTACTTCTCGGGGCTGACGCGCAGCGGCTTCGTCGACCTCTTCCGCCGGACCGTCGTCGGCGCGCACGACCCCGAGCACGTCGTCCTCCTCGACCTCCACCCCGAGACCCAGAAGACGTATGTCGACTTCACGGCCACGGAGAGGCTCCTCGGCGTCGAACCCGTCTGCCCGACGAAGGTCGAGAAGGAGGGCCGAAGGCTCTTCCGCCGAAAGGGCGGCCGGCGCATCCAGATCGAACGGATCTACAACCGGGTGGTCTTCGACGAGCTCATCCGGTCGGGCGAGACCCTTCCGTTCGACTTCCGCGACGACCTCGACGTGACGTGGGCACCGCATCCGAACTGGTTCTGGGCCTGGTCGAAGGCCGCCCTTCCTCTCCTCGACCACCCCGCCGCGCCGCGCGCCCGGACGCTCTCGGAGGTCGACGTTCTCCCCGACGACCTGTCCACGGGCTGGGTCCTCAAGCCGCTCTTCTCCTTCGCGGGCGGGGGAGTGAACATCGAGCCGACCCCGGAGGACGTCGCGCGGATTCCCGAATCCGAGAGGGACGTCTGGTGCCTTCAGGAGAAGATCTCGTACGCACCGTGCCTTCGTGCCGTCGACGGCGGAGGCGTCAAGGTCGAGATCCGGATGATGTTCTTCCGTCCCGAAGGGGAAACGTCCTTCACGCTCGGCCTGAACCTCTGCCGCCTCTCCCGCGGCCGGATGCTCGGGGTCGATTTCAACAAGGACTTCACCTGGGTCGGCTCCTCCGTCGCGCTCCGTCCTCCGGCCGGCTCCTGAGGAGGCGCGCGGAACCCGCTTGACAGCGGCCGCTCCCGCGGAGATCGTCGCGGGAACCACGGGAGGGTCAAGTGACGCAGAACCTGAAAGGCCTGAAGGTCCTCTTCCTCGTTGCGCCGAAGGGATTCCAGGACGACGAGCTCGCGAAACCGAGGAAGATCCTCGAGGCGGCGGGCGCCGAGGTCGTGGTCGCCTCGTCGGCCGGCGGCTCCGTCTCCGGCCAGAGCGGAGAGGCTCTCGAAGCCATCTCCATCGTCGAGGCACGCCCCACCGACTTTGCCGGGGCCGTCGTCGTCGGGGGTGTGGGCGCCGTCGACCTCTGGGAGAACGGCATCGCGCAGAAGTTCTTCCGGATGGCCGCGCACGACGGCAAGCCCATCGGTGCGCTGTCCCTCGGCGTCGGGCTCCTCGCGAAGGCGGGCCTCCTCGAGGGGAAGGCAGCGACGATCTGGGTGACGGCCGACGCCCTGCGAGCACTGAAGGAGGGTGGCGCCCGCTACGAGAAGAAGCCCGTCGTCATCGCCGCGGGCATCGTGACGGCCGACGGTCCGGGTTCGGCAGAGAGCTTCGGCAACATCTTCGCCGAGCTCCTCGACGGGTCGCGGACGCGGTCGGGGCGCGTCACCCGCTGACGACGCGTCTCCCGCTCAGATCCGCGCGATCGCGGCCCCCCAGTGGAGGCCCGCGCCAAGGGCCGTGAAGCCGACCAGCTTGCCCGGGCCGATCAGGCCCTTCTCCACGGCCTCGTCGTAGACGAGGGGAAGGGTCGCGGCCGTCGTGTTCCCGTACTTCTGGATGTTGTTGAAGACCTTCGCGTCTGGAAGGCCGAGGATCCTCTGCACCGACTCGTTGATCCTCAGGTTCGCCTGGTGCATCAGCAGAAGGTCGAGCTCCTCGAGCCGGTGGCCGGTCTTCGCAAGGGCATCGCGCACCGCCTCCGGCATCAGCTGGCTCGCGAGGCGAAAGACCTGTCGCCCCTCGACGATCGGGATCGTCCCGAGATTCTCGAACATCTCCGGCGTGAAATAGGGGCGAGACTTGCAGCCGCCGCCGGGGACGTAGAGCTTGTCCCAGTGGTTGCCGTCCGTCTTCATGACGAAGCCGAGGAAGCCCCGCCCGTCGCCCGACTCGTTCGCCTCGAGGACCATCGCGCCGGCGCCGTCGCCGAAGAGGACCGCGCGGTCGCGCATCCCGGTTGCCCGCGCGTACCAGTACGGGTCGCACGGGCCGCCGGTCCGGCCGAGCATCACGTCCCACACGGATTCGGGCCACGGCATGAGGCCGGAATGGACCTCGGCCCCGACGAGGAGGACCCGGTCGTACGTTCCCGAGCGGATGAATGCGTCCGCCGTCTGGAGACCGGAGAGGAACCCGGCACACTGCATCCGGATGTCGAGAGCGTGGGTCGTCGACATCCCGAGCCGCGCCGCGAGGAGGCCGCCGCTTCCCGGAAAGTAGTGGTCCGGCGTCATCGTCGCGAAGATGACGAGGTCGATGTCTGCGGGCGTCAGCGACGCCTTCTCCAGGGCAGAGCGGGCCGCCTGCTCGGCGATCTCGGCCGGGCCGACCCCCGGCTCGACGAATCGGCGCTCCCGGATGCCCGTCCGCGGGACGATCCACTCGTCGGTGGTGTCCATGATCCTCGAGAGCATCTCGTTCGTGACGACCTGGGGCGGAAGGTAGCTGCCGGAGCTGCGGAGGACGGTCGTTCTCGGTCTGGAGTTCATGCGAGGGCGGGGAGTCTAGCCCGGCCGGTCCGGTGGCGCGAGGGCGGAGTCCCGCAGG
>CALBDV010000586.1 GCA_937927565.1 uncultured Holophagales bacterium | reverse complement strand
TCCTCGAGCCGACCTCGCCCGAGAGCCCCATCGCGAAGTTCCTCGAGAAGAAGGGTCCCGGCATCCACCATCTCTGCCTCGAGGTCCCCGACGTCGTGGCCGCGCTCGCGAAGCTGAAGGCCGCAGGGGTGAGGCTCGTGAACGAGACCCCGTTCGAGGGGGCGCACGGCTGCCTCGTGGCCTTCGTCCACCCGGCCTCGACGGGGGGCGTCCTGCTCGAGCTGTCGCAGCCGGGTCACTGAGAGGAGCGGCGGCGAGCCGCCCTCCCGTCCGCCGAGAGAGCCTCCTACTTCGAGAGGGTGATCGAAACCGTCTCGCCCGCCTCGACCCGCTCGGATAGCGTCACGGCGTCCTCGGCCGAGGAGCCGTGCTTCATCAGGAACCCGCGGAGTTCCTCGGCCTTCTCGAAGAAGTTCGTCCGCTTCTCGGCCTTGTTGAAGGCGGCGAACGCGTAGGGCGCCCCCTCCGGTCCCTTCCTCAGCTGCCAGACGAGCTCGGCCACGAAACCTCCTATTGGAGCGGCCCCTCGGGCCGTCCCGTCTCGAGGAGAAGGACGTCGCGGACGTCCTTTCCCACCATCTCGAAGAACCTTTCGTGATAGGCGGCGACCGTCCCGATCCGCGCGTCCTCGAACATCTTCTCGACGCGGTGGAGAGGGAGGAAGAGTGTCGCGGGCCCGAGCTCGGCCTCCGAGCCCGCCCGGCACTGCCGCGCCCAGTCGTCGAAAAGCGCAACGTCGATTCCGCGGACCGTCACCCCGGCTGGTCCGAGCGCGCGAAGCAGACCCCAGTACTTCTCCTTCGGCGAATGGAGGTGGACGAGGACGAGGGTTCCGGCCTCCACGGAGGGCTCAGAGCTGGACGTTGGCGACGAAGAACTTCGCCGGGGGGATCGTGCCGTTCAGGAGGCTGTCGGCGTCTTCGGGAGTCATGACGAACTTCCCCGCGTTCTCGCCCGTGCTCGTCGCCATGTAGAGCTCCACCTGATCGACGAGCCGGCCGGCCGTCCGTGCCTCCTTGAGGCCGCGGGCCGTGCTGACGAGCGCGCCGAAGACGACCGCCTCTCCGTCCGTCACGGCCTGGACCCGGATCGTCCCGGATCCTCCCTGGGTGATGCGTGCGCCGCGGACCGAGGCCGACTGGTAGGCGCGCAGGAAGGCGTCCTGGACGACGGGGTCGAGGACGTTTCCCGGGGCGGGACCGGCCGGCCGCTCGAAGCCCCTCTGCTGGGCCGAACGTTCGGAACTCTGGGTCGTCGAGGGCTCGTTCGCGTAGACGGGCGTGGCGGCGGCAGGGGCCGGGATGTCGGACTTCTTGTTCTGCTTGATGAACTCCGACAACGACGGGGCCTTGGCGCCCTTTTCGGACTCCTTCTTCATCGGCGCCGGATCCCCGAGGATGTAGGCGTCCCGGTAGTTCTCCTTGTTCGCCGCCTCGGTCTTCACAGGGTCCACCTCGGTGATCGCGATCATCTTCCGGGCTCCGAGCTTGTCCTTGAAGACGAAGTTCCGGCCCTGCTCGACCGGCTTCTCGGCCGACTCGAGGCGCGTGCCGTCCTTCAGGATGATCAGGTACGCCGGGGCGGGGAGAGCCGCCAGAAGCGCCCCCGCGAGGGCCAGGCCCGAGAGGGAAAGGGTGCGCCGGATCGCCATGGGAGCCTCCTTGCCGTGCCGGGGAGCCCCGGTACGCCACGATGAAGTATAAACAGCGGCTGCGGAGGACGAGACACCGTGTTGATCGTCATGGACAGGAGCGCCACCCCGGCCGACGTCGACCGGGTGGTCGAAACCGCCGGGAGGATGGGGCTGAAGGCCCACCCGATTCCGGGTGAGCAGCGGACCGCCGTCGGGATCACCGGAAACAGTGGGACGGTCGAGCCGACCGCGTTCGAGGACCTTCCCGGGGTCCTCGAGGTCATAAAGGTCTCGCACCCCTACAAGCTCGTCTCCCGCGAGTTCCACCCCGACGACACGGTCGTCTCGATCGGGGGCGTCCCGGTCGGGGGGACCCGGCTCGTGATCATCGCCGGCCCGTGCGCCGTCGAGTCGCTCGAGCAGACGGTGACGATCGCCCGGGAGGTCAAGGCGCGCGGCGCCCACCTCCTGCGGGGCGGAGCCTACAAGCCGCGGACCTCCCCCTACGCCTTCCAGGGGCTCGGCGAGGAGGGGCTGAAGATCCTCGCGGCGGCCC
>CALBDV010000585.1 GCA_937927565.1 uncultured Holophagales bacterium | reverse complement strand
CGAGGGACGGGTCCCGAGCGACCGCCGGGTAGTCGCACGACGACGCGCACCCGAGCCCGTGGACGAAGACGAGGGGCGCGCCAGCCCCCGCGAGGTCGTGGAACCGGATCGTGGCGTCCGGAGACTCGAGAACGATGGACTTCATGAGGCCCCTGCGCCCGGCCTACGGTCTGAGCAGGGGCTTGTAGCTGTCTCGGTTGGCGTAGGCCACGAAGGAGTTCGCGAAGACGAGGAAGAGGGCGACGGGGAGGCCCTTCGGATCGAGAAACGCGTGAATGAGCGTGATGTTCACGATGATCGGTGCGATCAACACCGTAGCCAGCGGGACGAACCGACCTGTGACAAACGCGACGCCGCAGAGAAGCTCGATCACCTTCACGGTCGGAAGGAGGTAGATCGAAGCCGCCATCCCGTCGCTGAAGAGCTTCATCGCGCCTGTCTGTGGCGGAGGGGTGATGAGGTTGAAGAAGAAGGTGATCGATGCGAAGAGGAACAACAGGCCCATGAGACTTCGCAGGATGATGGTCGCCACCTTCATGTGGACCTCCTGATCGGGATGATGCGAAACGCCTGACCGGATCTTAGACGGCCTCGGCGGGACCCGGTCGGCCCCGGCGTTCGTTTGGCACCGACGCGACACGACGTGCTCGCCGAACGATGCTCCCGGACGCGACGCAGCTCGGCGGGCAGGACGACAGGGAGGAAGAGCGAGCGGGTGACCAGATAGGCCTCGCCCGACGCGTCGACGCCCCGCGCGAACGGCTCTGGCGTTCCCGCCGGGCTCAGCAGGAGCCGGTCGACCTCGTGCGTCTCGAGCGACGCTGCGTATCCGCCACTCGCGATGCATAGGACCCACGTGCCCGATGCGTCGCGACGGGAGGAATCGCTCGCTCTCGAGCCCTTTCCGGCCGACACCGGCAGCATCGCGCCAGTAGATCTCTCCGCGGACGACGTGGCCGGACCCGATTCGAACGAGCGCGAGGCCCTCGCGCTACCGGGCTGGCCCGTAGGCACGCCGTCACCGGGCGTCCTCGCGAATCCCGGAGCCGGCAGCGATCGTTTCGACCGCCGCGACGGGGCCGAGGACTTCGGAGTCCCTGCTGTCTCCACCACCAGAGAACGCTCCCGCAGGCCAATCGCGAAAATGATGCAGACACATCATCTCCCCCTGTAGGAAAAGCGGGCGTCTCACGGAGCCTAGGAGCGTGGGCTGGCCTTTCATGGGTCATGAAGGGGAACGTTCGCGCCGGACCCTCCCGGGGCCGCAATGCTCACGCTCTCGTCGGCTTCGGCGAGAGAAAGAGAAGCAGGTAGGGCTCGGATGAACGACACCATCCTCCTCGACTTCGAAGACCCGGATCTCTTCGGCAACGACGCAGCCGAGGAGGAGGACCCCGAGATCCTGGCCTCGTACTTCGTCGAGAAGCCTCACTTCAACAAGTTCTACGACCCGCGGCGTCGGATCGCGATCGTGCGGGCCCGCAAGGGAATGGGGAAATCGGCGCTCCTCGCGAAGCTGAATCACACGCTCTCACAGGACGAGGATGGGCAGATGGTCCTGGCTCTGAAGGGTCAGGACCTCGTCGGCTTCGCGGACTTCTCGTCCCGCGACCCGCTCGCCCTGATCAACTCCTGGCGCCTCGCGATCTGCCGTCGCATCGCCCTCGAGCTCGGCCGCTCCATCCGGTTCGCGGCCACGGATGCCGAAATCGCTCTCGTCGAAGGCGCCGAGCTGGCCGGAATGAAGAACCGGAACCTCCTGGGCAGCCTTCTCGACCGCCTCAAGCCCAGGATCGGCCCGATCCAGTTCGACCGCCTTCCTCCGTCTGACGCGCGCAACGTGCTGTTGGCCTACAGCCGGGGCCGGTCCGACCTCGCGATCTGGGTCTCGGTGGACGACATCGACGCCACCTTCGACTTCGCGCCGGACACCTGCCTACGGACGTCGACCTTCTTCACGGCCCTTCGCGGCATGTCGACCGATTTCCGCGGCACCCGGTTCCGGGCGAGTGTCCGGACCGACGTCTGGACGAAGCTCGCCCGGACGGACGAGGCCATGGACAAGGCCGTCCAGTATCTGCACGACCTCACGTGGAGCCGTTCCGAGACCCGTCGCATCCTGGCGAAGAGGATCGCGGCCCACATGACCAGGCGCGGAACGGCGCCCGCCCCCGGCGTCGAGTGGGACCCCGACGCCCATTCACAACGGCTGCTGGAGCTGGCGTTCGTGCCGAAGATGGAGTGGGCTGGCGAGACGCTCACGCCCGACAAAGTCATTCACATCCTCTCTGCCGGGAGGCCGCGTTGGGCGGCGCAGCTCTGTCGCCTCGCGGGCAGGGACGCCCTGGTCCGACGTCAGAAGCGCATCTCCCTCTCGAACCTCGAGAACGTCCTCGAGGCGTTCGGCCGGGAACGGCTGGACGACCTCCACAAGGAGCACTCCCACCAGTTCGCGGGTCTTCAGGCGCTCACCGAGTCCTTCGCCCGAAACAAGTCCATCTACTACACCCCCGATCTCCTGAAAGGCCTCTGGGACCGATACGTCGAGTCCATCGGTGGGCTCAAGTACGTCCCGACCCTCGACGGCCTTCCGGTGTCGTCGCCCCTCGAGCTCGCGCACTTCCTGTACCGGATCGGCTTCATCAACGGACGCGTTCGCGGCGAGGACGACTCCATCGAATTCGTCCGATACGAGGAGCGGCCCGACCTTCTCTCGACGACCGTGAACCCCGACGACGGGATGCGGTGGGACGTCCACCCCTGCTACCGGCGGGCGCTTTCCATCTCCCGCGGTTCCGTTGGTTGAGGAGTGAGCGTTCCCCCGCTGGGTCGCAGATCCGCCGGACGTCGGCAACGCCCCCGGAAGGCTGCCTTCCGCCTCTCGAACTCCAGCCAGGGAATGGACCCGAGAGCCGGCCCGACGGACTTCGCCGTTCGCCGCCTCTTCGTCCGCCCGGTTTCCGCCTCCTGAGCGCCGGCGCGCATCGCTACTGCGGTCGCACGCATGCCGCTTGAAGCACTTCCCACAGAACTGGCAGACCGCTTCGGATGAAAGCTATGGGCAGCCGTTCATCGTGACCGTGGGCCATCGTCATGAACGGGAAGTCCGGAGGCAGAACGCCAGGCGTGAAACCGTACATCTGGATGCCCGCACGCTGGTACTCGCTGGCGTCCGTCCCGCCCGGCATCAAGAAGGGCACGACAAGACCGCCCGGGTCCATCTGGCGAGCAGCGGTCTCCAGCACTCGGTAGAAGGGTGAATCGACCGGGAAAGCAGCCCCCGCACTGACATGCAGGGGTTCCAGCGTGACCTGATCGCCAGTCGTGGCCGTGATCTCGCGCATGACATCTTCGACGCTCTGCCCCGGCAGCCTGCGGCAGTCCAGAGTGGCTTCGGCGGCAGAGGGGACAACGTTGGCCTTGACCCCAGCCCTGAGCATGGTGGGCGTAACGGTATTCGTAATCATGACTGCCAGCATGGCGCGGCTCTCGGCAGGGAGGAGGTTCAGGATCATCCTGGCGACAACCGGGCTCCTGAGCAGACCCGGGACGAGGTTCAGGGGGAATTTCAGCTGGGCGGAAACGGATCTCACCATCGCCTGGAAGGTGGGCGTCAGGTGGACCGGCAGGTGGCGGCCGCAGCGGATTCTCTCCAGGGCTTCCGCCAAGTGAAGGACGGCATTGTCCGCGATCGGAATCGATCCGTGTCCCGGTTCGCCCTTCGCGGTCATCCTGATCCAGCACATGCCCTTCTCGGCGACCTGGATCGGGTAGAAGCGGACCTTGCCCGCATACATCGTCATCGCTCCACCCTCGGTCACGCCGTATTCCGCATCGATCAGGTTTCGGTGCTGATCCACCAGGAATCTCGAGCCATAGCGGAAGCCGGCTTCCTCGTCTGCTACCGCGGCCAGGACGAGGTCCCGTTTGAGCGGCAGCTTCAGGCGACGAGCCAGGAGAAAGGCCTGCAAGTACATCGCCAGAAACCCCTTCATGTCCAACGCACCGCGTCCCCACACACAGCCATCGAACACTTCCCCCCCAAAGGGGTTATGGGTCCAGTGTTCGCGCTCCACGGGCACGACATCCGTGTGACCCGACATCAGCAGCGGACGATGAGAACCATCGCCGCGAAGCCGCACGACCAGGTTCACTCGGCCCGGGGCCGACTCGAGGATGTGGCAGTCACCGGGCGGAACCTCCTCGCGTTCGAGGATGTCCTGGATGACCTTCACGGCTCGCTCTTCGTTTCCGGGGGGATTCGTCGTCTCCGCTTGAATCAGGCGAGAGAGACACTCCACGGTTTCCCGGGTCGCTGCGTCCCAGTCCGGATCGAACATGCGTCGCTCCCCTGAAATGGTTTTGCGCGCGTGCTGATCCTCCCGCCGTACGTACGGGTCTCTCGGAGCTCAGCGCGTGGGCGAATGCAAGATGTTGAAACGGGGCCGTTTGCCGAGCGCCGACCCGGATCCGGCGTACTACTCCGCCACCCTGGCCGACTCCGCGGCGTCCGTGAACGTGGGGACCCTGGCAACCCGGCAAGCCGAGACGTGCACGACCACGGCCTCACGGGCCGTCCGGTTCCCCGTATCGCCAGTGAAGACCTGATGCGCGACAGGGACCGTCTCCGGCAGGCTCACGACGGC
>CALBDV010000584.1 GCA_937927565.1 uncultured Holophagales bacterium | reverse complement strand
TCGAGCTCGCCCGAAACCTCCTCGACGACCCGGTCCGCGATCCGCTCCAGCGCGAGCCCTCCCAGCCTCTCGAAGACGACGAAGCTCCCCTTCGCGAGGCGGGAGATGAGCTCGGGAGTCAGGCCGGCGGGCTGCTCCTGCTTCCCCTCGTCGCCGGCCGCCTCGGCGCTCAGCGCCTCGACGACCGCGCGCGAAAGGGCGGCGGGGTCCTGGAGGAGACCGATCCGGTCGGGCTGGTCGTAGAGAGTCCGGCCGAGGTTCGTGGTGAAGATCAGCGTGACCTGCGAGAAGTCGACGTCCTTCTGCTGGTTGTTGTCCTGCAGGCGGCCGGAGTCGAGGACCTGGAGGAAGAGGTTCCGGGTGTTGCCGTGGGCCTTCTCGATCTCGTCGACGAGGACGATTCCCTTCGGGTTCGCGGCGACGAAAGACGTCAGGACGCCGGGCTTGGCCTCCTTGTAGAAGGGGCTTGCCCCGATGAGGCTCTCGTGAGCCTGGTGGCTCGAGAAGGCGCTCATGTCGAGCCGCAGGAGCTCGGTTCCCTCGCGTCGCACTTTCTCGCGGGAGGCGAGGACTTCCGCCAGTAGCGTCTTGCCGACACCGGGAGGCCCCAGGAACGTCAGGATGAGGCGCGGGCCGCCTTGGCCCGGCGGTGGCGGACCCTTCCGGTCGGGGCGCATCTCCGCCTTGAACCAGGCGTCGGCGACGGCCTCCACGGCGCGGGCCTGCCCCTCCACGCGGCGGGTCAGCTCGGCGCGCAGGCCGTCGAGGCCCTGGAGGAGGGCGCGAAGCCGCTCGACGCGCTCCTTCGCCACGCGGGCCGAGGCCCCCATGGACCCGAGGATGTTCACGAGCTCGCCGGTCTCTCGCGCCGATTCCACGGCGGCCTCGAGCAGCTTCTCGGTCTCGAGCCGCCCGTGGCGCTCGAGGACGTCCTTCGTCAGCTGACGGAGCGGGCCTTCGAGCTCGAGGGTCCGGTCCGTCACGGGGACGGAGACCTCGTCGAGGCGGTGTCGGGTCTCCTCGGGAATGGCGATGTCGATCGTTCGTCCAGAGTCGAGGTGGCGTGAAAGGAACGAACGCCCCGCCTCCGTCTTCAGGCCGCCCAGGAGAAGGTGGCGCACGCCGAGCTTCTCGACCTTCTCGCCCAGGGCGCAGGCCTTCGCCCACGAGAGAATTTCCACCAGGTCCGGTGTAAGCGGTTCTGCCAAGGGAAGTCCCCCCAGCGGGGCATGGTAGACCCGAAACTGGGGTCCGAGGCGGGCCGCGGTGTCTTTCTGCCGCCCCTGCAGGTTCTCGATCCCCAGGGCCGGGTGAGAGAGAGCGCCTCCCAGGTACCGGAACGAAGACCCCGAAGGGGCCTTGCATCGAGGGCCCACCGGGACACGTAGCCGGGAACCTGCAACGGGAGCCCCCTTCGTCCGTTCTGGTTTCATGAGTACCTCCGCGAAGGCGCCCGAAACGGCGGCGGAAGACGAGATCGCCCGCCTCCTTCTTCCTCCCATCGACGCCACCCTCCTTACCTCCGAGCCGTTCGTCGACGAGAAGAGCTACTGGGACCTCGTCGATGCCTGGTTCCGGGCAAGGCTTCTGGTCCTCCGGTTTCGGGGGTCGGCCGGCCCGTACCTGTCGGGCGAAGTCGGTTCGGACGCCGCGACCCGGAAGACCGTTGTCGAAGCGGTTCACCGAGCTGGCCGGGAGGCGAGCGGGACGCTGCCAGACGGACTGCGCCAGCTGCCCCTCGTCCTTGCGCTCCGGGCCCAGGCCGAGGAGCGCTTCGAGACGGTCCGATCGGCCTTGTCTGAGCGTCGCCGGGCGACCCCGGAGGCCTATCCGGCTCCCCGAATCCTCCGCCTCGCAGGCCGTGTCGGGCTTCAGGAGAGGGAGCTCGAAATCCTCCAGCTCCTGGTCGTGTCCGCCTTCGCCAACGAGAGCCTGACGAGAGGAGGGCCGGATGCGGGAGACGTCGGGGAACTCCTCGACCTCGACCCGGAGACGTTCGTCGGGATCTTCGACGAGACGAGGCCGCTTCGTCGGCTCGGCTTCGTGCAGGTCGAAAGAGACATCCTGGGCTGGCCCCGCAGCCGTGATCTCCGAATCGACCTTCCGCTCGTCAAGGCTCTCCGCGGGCTGCCGCTCTCGCCCCCGGACCATTTCGCCCTGAGCGAAGAGAGCATCCGCGCGGTCCTTTCCGAGGAGCCGGGCGCGACAGCGTTCGTTGCCGTCCCGGCACTCGAGCCCGATACCCAGCGGCCCCCGGAGGAGGTTGAAGACTTCGCGGAGGAAGCGATCGACGCGGAAGCGGAACCTCCCGAGGTAGCGCCCCTGGAAGAAACGCTTCCGGGTTCGCTCGAACCCGCCACGCCGTTCCTCGACGACCTCGAGTACCTGAGTGAACACATGGAGTGGTTCCAGGCCCGTCTGCGGTGGAAGAAGCTCATCGTGGAGGAGGAAGAGGAGTCCTTCTCGCCGCGGAGCGATCGAAGCCCGGCGGCGCGCAAGCGGGAGGCTTCCGCCCGGGAGCGGGTTGCGGCCGCCCGGCTCCGGCAGAGGGTCGAGTCGACCGTCCGGCAGGGGCGTTTCGTACCCCGCGGCGAGGAACTGGCGCGAAGCCGCAGCCTCGCCCCTTTCGAGAAACACTCGCTCCTCCTTCTCGCCTGCTTCGGCCTGAAGCTCTCGTTCGCGAAGCTCTTCAACAGCTACGGGAGGGGAGTCGACGTCGGAGAGCTGATCGCGCTCCTCTGCGACAGCGATCGGGAGCAGCGGGACGCGCGGAAGCACTTCTACCGAGACGCGCCCCTCGTTCGCGAGGGTCTCGTCGTCCTCAGCGGGTCCGATTTCGACGGCGACGTCCTGCGTCGGGACGTCACGATCGACCGCCGGATGGCGGAGTACCTCCTCGGGCTCGACACGGAGAGCGTCTCGCTGGTGGAGGGGAGCCACATCTACACGCCGCGCGTCGACCTCGATCGCGTCGTTCTTGCCGAGGCAAAGAAGAAGCTGATCGTCGACACGGTCGTCGGCTTTCCCGCGTTCCGCAGGGCCTGCAGCGAGAGCGGTCTCGATTCGATCCTGAGCTATGGGAGCGGCCAGGTGCTTCTCTTTCACGGCGCGTCCGGGACCGGCAAGACGATGCTGGCCAACGCGCTCGCGTCGCACCTCGGGAAGAGGGTGCTCCTCGTCAACTTCCCGACCATCGGGCAGATGACGAGCGACCAGGCGTTGCGGTTCCTCTTCCGCGAGGCGCGCGTGCACGACGCCATCCTCTTCTTCGACGAGTGCGACGGCATCTTCGAGGACCGCGAGAAGAACCCCGGGATCAGCCTGATCCTCACCGAGATCGAACGCCACGACGGACTCATCATCATGGCGACGAACCGGGCCCTGAAGCTCGACGAGGCGATGTTCCGCCGGATCACGCTCGCCATCGAGTTCCAGGTGCCCGACGCCTCCCAGCGCGAGCAGATCTGGAAGAGCCACCTCCCGGCGAACCTGAAGGCGGAGGGAGCGCTCGACGTCACGGGCCTGGCTCGCCGCTACGAGCTCACCGGGGGCTTCATCAAGAACGCCGTCCTGGCGGCGGTCTCTCTGGCGGCGGCCCGGGATCCGGCCCAGCCCGTCGTTCGACCCGAGGATCTCGAGCAGGGGGCGAGACTCCAGCTTCAGAACCGCCTCCGGATGACCTCCTTCTCCGATCGGGTCGTGCCGCAGGAAGGGCTCTCCGCCATGGTCCTCCCCTCACAGGTGCGCGAATCGCTGACCGACCTCGTCGCGCTCGAACGGGCCCGTCGCACCCTCGTGAGCGAGTGGGGCTTCGAGAAGGAGGCCGAGAGGGGATTCGGGGCGGGAGCGCTCTTCCACGGTCCATCGGGCACCGGCAAGTCCCTGGCCGCCGAGGCGGTCGCCTGGGAGCTCGGTCGACCCCTCAAGCGGGTCAACGTCGCCCAGCTCGTCTCGAAGTGGGTCGGAGAGGGGGCGAAGAACATTCACAACCTCTTCGCCGAGGCGCGCGAACACGAGGCCATCCTGGTCTTCGACGAAGCAGACGCTCTCTTCGCGGCGCGGACGCCGGTCGGGAGCGCGACCGACCGCTACGCGAACCTCGACGTCGCCGTGCTCCTCTCGGAGATGGAGAGGTTCGGCGGGGTGGTCATCCTCACGACGAACCTGCCCGACCACGTCGACCCTGCCTTCAGGCGGCGACTCCGTTTCGTGGTGGAGTTCCCCGTCCCCGACGCGGCCGGCCGTGCCGACCTCTGGAGGAAGCTCCTCCCTGCGCGCACACCGGTGCGACTGCCTCTGGACTTCGAGGAGCTCGGTCGAGACTTTGCCCTGACGGGAGCCCAGATCCGGAACGCCGTGATCCGTGCGGCGTCGCGGGCGGCGCTTCAGGAAGGAGACGCGCGGTGTGTCGCGCAGGAAGACCTCCGCATGGCGGCGCTCGAGGAAGGGCGTGGCAACGGACATGCCCGGTCCATCGGCTTCCTGTCGATGCCGGGCGGCAACTTTGCGGCCGTGCAAGCACCGCCTTCTCCGACCGTTCAGGAATCGAGATGAGCGGCGCCGTCTCTTACCGGCGGTCATGAGCTCCCCCCGTGATCACCGTCCGGAATTGGTCCTCGTAACGGCGAGTCGGTATGCTCGGGCG
>CALBDV010000583.1 GCA_937927565.1 uncultured Holophagales bacterium | reverse complement strand
ATGCCGACACTCTACATGCATGTGCATGCAGTTTCAAGTGGGCTTCAGCTGTGGTTCCTGTGACGGTCACGCCTGTGCCTCGCCAGAATCCCATATCGGCGTCCTTCCCGATGGTGGCCTACCCCTCGGGGTGGTCCGCCTCGACCAGGATCCAGATGGCGAAGGCCTACGGCCATATCGGTCGAGGGGCCGCCCGTCGGGAGATCGAGAGACAGCCAATACAGGCCCGGAAGCAATCCCCCCACAAAGGCTCCCACAACGGGTCGAATGCGTGCCTCGGCCCAGAAACGGAAAAAGCCGCTAACTCAGTGAATTAACGGCGGGAAAAGTCGATGGCTCCGCAGGTAGGACTCGAACCTACAACCCTTCGGTTAACAGCCGAATGCTCTACCGATTGAGCTACTGCGGAACGTTCTCGAAAGAGCAGCCTCGCGGCAAGATCCGCGCGGGAGGCGGAGTCTAGGAGACCGGCGGCCGCAGCGTCAAGCGAGGGGAAAAGCGAGGGGAAAAGCTGCGATAGCCTGCCCATCGAGGCCCTTGGGGGCAGAGGGAGGCCGGAAGGCGCCGTGACAGTCCGTGGCCGGTTCGCTCCGTCGCCCACCGGGCCGCTCCACCTCGGGAGCCTCGTGGCGGCCGTCGGGTCGTGGCTGTCGGCCCGGAGTGCCGGCGGCGAGTGGCTCGTGAGGATGGAGGACCTCGACGGGCCGCGCGTCGTCCCGGGGGCCGCGGACGAGATCCTGCGGGCGTTGGAGCGGTACGGGCTCGCGTGGGACGGCATGGTCGTCGTCCAGTCGAAGAGGACCCGGCTCTACGAGGAGGCGCTCGCGCGGCTCCGGGGGGCGGGGCTCGCCTACGACTGCGGCTGCACGCGGGCGGAGGTGGCGCGGGCCGCGGGTGCGCCCGACGTTTCCGACCCGGTCGACGGCGCGGGAGCGGTCTACGCCGGGACGTGCCGCGGGGGCCTCGCGCCCGGGCGCGTTGCGCGGGCGGTCCGTTTCCGGGTCCCGGACGGGACGGTCGTCTTCGAGGACCGCGTCCGCGGGCGGATCGAGGAGGAGGTTTCCCGCGCCGTGGGCGATTTCGTCGTGAGGCGCGCCGACGGCCCGTTCGCCTACCAGCTCGCCGTCGTCGTCGACGACGCGGAGCAGGGCGTCACGGAGGTCGTTCGCGGAGGGGACCTCCTGTCGTCGACGGCGCGGCAGATCGCGCTGCAGCGCGCTCTCAGCCTGCCGACGCCCGCGTACGCGCACCTCCCGCTCGTCCTCGGCCCCGACGGGAAGAAGCTCGGGAAGAGGGACGGGGCGCTCCCGCTCGAGAGGCTCGACGAGAAACGGGTCCGCGAGACGCTCGCGCTCGCGCTCCGGCTCCTCGGGCAGGAGGCGATCGAGGGGACGGCGCCCGAGATGCTCAGCGCGGCCGCGCGGGACTTCGACGCGGGGCGGATCCCTGCCGGCCCGCTGAGCCTCTGACCGAAGGGGCCAGGACGCCGCGGGCGGCGGCGAGCTTCTTCTCGAACGGCGCGAGGTCGTTGCGCTCGACGAGCGCGCGCCACGAGGCGAGCTCGCTCGCGAGGAGGTCGAAGAGAGCGGGCGTCGCGGGATTGCGGGCCTGGATCGGGAGCGTCAGGTCGGGGGCCTGGTGGAGGATGGGGGCGGCCAATTCGCAGAGACGCCGGAAGCTCGTGGAGGCGAGACCGTCGAGGCTCTTCACCTTCACCCCCTCGCGCGCCAGAACCGAGCCCGCGAGGAGGGAGAGGAGGTGGGCGAGGCCGAGCGTCTGCGCGATCCAGGCGTCGTGCGCGCCGATCGGCATCGTGGCGAGCTGCAGACCGTGGCCGGCGAAGAGGCGCGCGGCGGCGCGCGTGGCGGCGGGGACGCCCACGTCGCAGACGATGAGGTTCTGACCGTCGAGCGAGCGGACGCCGGGGCCGAACATCGGGTGAACCGAGGCGACGGTGAACCCGTCCCGGGCGGCCTTCGCGTAGAGCGGCAGGAGCGGGCCTTTCACGCTCGCCACGTCGAGGACGAGGCCGGGAGGCGAGAGGGCGAGAAGCTCGGCGAGGACGGTCGGCGTCGCTTCGAGGGAGACGGAGACGACGACGGCGTCGGCGGCCGCGGCGACCTCGAGCGGGACGGAGGGGAAGCCCGTGAGGCGCCGCCCCGGGTCGTGGATGGCGACCGAGTGCCCGGCGGAGCGGAAGGCGCGCGCGAGGATCCGTCCCATCCGGCCGGCACCGCCGACGAGGAGGATCCTGCGCCCCGCCGCGCGCGGCCGCTTTCCGACGAGCGTCGTCCTCTCCTGCGGCTTTCCGCCGCGCTCTGCCGGCACCCTGCCGTTGCCCTAGCGCGCCACGCGCAGGAAGCGCTTGCCGAGCCGCACGTAGCGTGCGGCGCCCGCTTCGAGCGCGAACGGCTCCGCCGGGTTGTCGACCTTCACGAAGGCGACGCCGTCGTCCGAGAGGGAGACGGCCCCTTCCTTCACCTTCTGCCGCGCGACGTTCTTGCTGGCGGCGAGACCGAGGGCGACGAGGAGCGAGGCGACGTCGGCGGGCGCGGGGTCGGGCAGCGCGACGGTCTCGGCCTTCACGGGCCCGTCGGCCTTCGCGAAGCGGCGCTCGAACTCGGCCTCGGCGGTGGCGGCGGCTTCGGCGCCGTGGAAGTCGGTGACGAGCTGGCGGGCGAGGTCCATCTTCACCCGCTTGGGGTGCTTCGCTCCCGAAGCCACGGCCGCCTTCAGCGCGTCGATGTCGTGCGGGAAGAGGTCCGTCAGGAGGGTCCACCAGGTCCACATCATGTCGTCCGACACCGACATGACCTTCCCGAAGATCTCGTCCGGCGCCTCGTTGATGCCGACGTGGTTGCCGAGCGACTTCGACATCTTCTCCACGCCGTCGAGGCCGACGAGGAGGGGCGTCGTCATGACGCACTGGGGGGCGAGGCCGTAGCTCCTCATCAGCTCGCGGCCGACGAGGAGGTTGAAGAGCTGGTCGGTTCCGCCCAGCTCGACGTCGGCCTCGAGGGCGACGGAGTCGTACCCCTGGCAGAGCGGGTAGAGGAGCTCGTGGACGGAGATCGGCTGGCCGGCCTTGTAGCGCTTGGAGAAGTCGTCGCGCTCGAGGAGCTGGGCGACGGTGTAGCGCCCCGCGAGGCGGACGAGGCCGTCGGCGCCGAGGGCGCCGAGCCAGCGGGAGTTGAAGTCGACGACGGTCGTCTTCGGGTCGAGGATCTTGAAGACCTGCGCCTTGTAGGTCTCGGCGTTGGCGAGGACCTCGTCGCGTGTCAGCTGCGGGCGGGTCGTCTTCTTGCCGGTCGGGTCGCCGATGAGGCCGGTGAAGTCGCCGATGAGGAAGACGACCTCGTGCCCGAGCTCCTGGAAGTGGCGCATCTTCCGGAAGACGACGGTGTGGCCGAGGTGGAGGTCGGGGGCGGAGGGGTCGAAGCCGACCTTGACCCGGAGCGGCTTGCCGCTCTTTCGGGAGGCTTCCAGCTTCGCGGAGAGCTCGTCCTTCTGGACGCAGGTCTCGACACCCTTGAGGAGGAGCTCGAGCTGTTCGGGGACGGGGAGGAAGTTCGGCACGGGCGGATTCTAGTGG
>CALBDV010000582.1 GCA_937927565.1 uncultured Holophagales bacterium | reverse complement strand
CCTCGCCGCGAAGCTCCTGGTCCAGGCAGGCCGTCAGCATGTTCTGAGCGGCCTTGGCCACGTTGTACGAGTAGATCCCGCGGAACTCTCCGGCCGCCGTCCGTGCGATCGACCCGAACCGCGACGTGACGTTCACCACCAGCGGGCGTTTCGCCCGCCGCAGCCACGGCAACGCCGCCTTCGTGCACCTCAGCGCCCCTGTGCAGTGAACACGGAAGTGGCTCTCGAGATCGTCGGGCTCGGCCGACGCGAGGCCGCGAAGCTTCCGGATGCTCCCCGCGTTGTTCACGAGGAGGTCGAGCGGTTCTCCCCGGGCTTCGAGCGCGGCCGCGATCGCCCCGTCGGCTTCGCTCGAGGCGACGTCGGCCACGATGGGGTGGCAGCCGGCCCCGCTCAGCGACTCGGCCACCCGGGCGTCGCGCACCAGTGGAAACGCCGTCCACCCGCGACCGAGGTACTCCTCCAGCACCGCCCGTCCGAAGCCCCTCCCGGCGCCGGTGATCAGGACCGCTGGCACGTCAACCTTCCTCATTCCCTCCTACGCGGGCGACCGAGGAAAGATCTCGTGGCCCGGTGCCTTCCCGACAGCCGCAGGCTCAGAGGCTGACTCGCCACGGGAGCGGTGGGTCCGCACGCTGATGCCCGGATGGGTCCGGTATCCTGTTTCCATGAGCGATGTGCTCGTGCGGATCAAGCGGGCGGTCCTTTCCGGCCGCTACGCGTTCAGCGAGAAGGCCCGATGCGAGATGGAGGCGGATGCGTTGACGGAGCTGGACGTGGCCGAGTCCATCGCGAACGCCGTTGCGATATACAAGCGTCTCAGGTCCCGCAGCCCGAAGCGTGCGGAGCGTCTCGAGTATCTCTACGTCATCCAGTCGACGAACCTCGATGGGCTCATGATCTACACGAAGGGCAAGCTCGTAAGGGAAGGCCATGAAGACCGTTTCTACTTCCTCATCTCGTCCAAGCGCGCCCTCTAGCCCTCGGCCGGCGAGGATCTCTGTCCGGGTCTGCCCGACCTGCGGGAGCTCCGCGATCAAGGAAGTCGTCGAGGACTGGGTGGGTGAAACCCGCGGCAGGCGATACGTCGTGACGGCTCTCACGTACTTCTCTTGCCCGACCTGCGGCGAGAGGGTCTACCCCCCCGACTCGATGCGGCGAATTCAGGAGGCGTCACCCGCCTATCGGCATCCCCGACAGGCGCGGAAGTCGGCCTGATTCGAGATTCGTGCAAGTCCAAAGGAGCCCGGCCGGAGGGTTCCGGGGCTCCGGATCGAGACGGTCCTCGCCGATGGGCGGAAGAAGGCGCCCTGAGTGATGCATTCTCATCAATTCCGCTCGCCGGCTCTCTGACCTGTTGTAGTTCCTCGCCCCTCGCGCAGCTTAGGAGGTGAGGGGTCCGAACCCTGC
>CALBDV010000581.1 GCA_937927565.1 uncultured Holophagales bacterium | reverse complement strand
GCGCGTTGAGCCGCTTCTGGATCGCCCGGACGAGCGGGACGTTCGGCTCGCCGGCGGTGAGGGGACGTCCCGGGAACTTCGGATCGGGCATGGAGGACCTCCTGTCACTTCCGAAAGAGCTCGACGAGCTTGTTGACGTGGAAGAGGAGACCGGCGAAGACCCGGATGCTGTCCTGGCCCTCGCCGGCGTTCACGTAGAGACGAGCGTAGAACGGAATGGCGTCGTTGCCGATCCCGGGCAGCCGGAGGCCTGCCTCGACGACCAACCGACCCTGAGGGTGTCGTGTCGAAGCTCCGGCCGCCTGTTGCGGGAGGTCACCGAGTAGTTCGTCGCCCACTTCCACGGCGCCTGGTGAATGAGAACGAGGCTCCCCGAGAAGGTGTTGGCGTAGCATCTACGTTTGCGCCGGGTGGGCTTCCATCAGCCAGCGTGACCTCTATGGCGCCGGCGTACCTCTGTTCCTGATGAACCGTTCGCGTCGGGCCGAGCGCGGCAAGAGGCGGTTCCGCGGCGGCGAAGGTCGCCCAGAACGTCGGAATCGCCACGAGCAAGCAGCCACGGCGGCGAATGTCCGGAGACCGGGTGATTTCGTCTGGAGTCCTCCTCGTCCCCTATGCGGGTCTTCACTTCTCGAGGTGGATCCGGCGCAGTCGTGCGGCTGCCACGCCGGAGTGCTCCGCCCAGGCCGCCTCGCGAACGTCGTCCGGTTGCGTGCGGAGCCAGTCCCGTTGTGCCTTGAGCCGCCGCCGGCTGTCGACGTCCTTGACGACCGCGTAGCGGATCTGGCCCCCGGGCCCGATGACGAGGGTGCAACCGCCGAAGAAGAATCCCTCTCGGACCTTCCTCTTCTGTGCGACCTCGGCGACGAGGTCGAAGCTGACGCCTCCGTCGGGGGCGACCCGACGGAGGGTTCGCAGGGAGAGGATCGAGATCGGAAGGACCGACCCTCCGGGCTCGACGAGGCCCAGCTCGCGGCCCGAATCGCCGTTGCAGATGGCGCGGCCGAGCGCCGCGGCGGCCTCCCGTTGATGGGTCCGGTCGCGGTTCCATTGCAGCAGGCCTTCGTTGCAGTCGAGGTTGAGCCGGTCGAAGCGGAGCGCGTCGACACTGATCCCGGGCCGTGGGTGCCGCCAGAGGAGCGACTTCTCGCTCAGGTCTTCGACGTCCGGCACCAGGACCCCGAACCGTCGGAAGGAGGTCACCAGCGCCTCGCGGAAGGCCCAGGGATCCGCCGGGATCAGGTCGAAGTCGCCGGTCACCATTGCCCTCAGGTACTCCCCGAACGAGCAGTGGAGCGAAGGGCAGTAGTCGATCGCCCGGATGACGAGGTTCAGGAACTGGCCCGCGAGACGTGAGGCCTTGGCGGCGAGAAGGTCGATGCCCTCCGAGGGGAGCCTCCCCTGGTAGGTCGCGAGCACCCGCTTGAGCGTCCTCGTCTGCCGCTCGAAGACGCGGCGATAGGCCTCGAAGACGGCCGAGACCAGTACGGAGCCGAGGTCGTGCTCTTCCATTTCCGGGCGATAGCGCAGCTCTGCGGGGAGCGGCTGACCGTCGAGCGCGGTCGCGTGCACCGCCGTGCGCAGCGGGTTGCGCCCGTCGATCAGATCGAACCCGAACTGGTGACCGATCGACGAGAGCTGGTCGCCGTAGGGCGACCCCTGCGTGCTCTCGATGGCCATCGCCACGATGTCGTGCTGTGTGAAGTGCAGGAAGATCGCAACGAGATCCGAGATCCCTTCATGAAGTCCGGAGACGTCGGCGTGCGTCGGGCGCAGGAAGTTCGGCCGCAGCCCGTCGAGCATCGCGTGCGTGACCTCGTGCGCGATGATGTCGCGTGAGAGGCAGAGGAAGACGTTCCCACCCGGCTGGCTGCGGCCCTGAGCGAACTCCTTGGCCGTGTCCCAGCCGAACAGGACGGCACCAGCCTCCCGGTCGTAGTAGGCGTTCGCGTCGTTGAACGCCCGTGGAACGAGCCGGAGCCGGCGGTCCTCATGCGGAATCGGACCGAAGCCGGAATCACGGCCAAGCGCCCTGGTGAACCGGTCGTAGGTCTCCATCGCCACCGCGTAGGTCATCTGACACGCGAAGGCGCGATCGGTGGTGCTCGGATCGAGCCCGTCGCGCATCAGGATCGCAGGCTTCTCGAGATCCACCGGGCCGTACTCGCGCTGTTCGTCCTCGTCGCGGTCGGTCACGACGAAGTAGGCGCCCGCGGGGCCGGGATCGAGCGGCTCGAAGGGGATCTGTAGGGTGGTGATCGCGCCATCGAGCCGCGCGACGCTCGGGTCCTGCGTGAAGACGCGGAGGCGCCTGACCTCCGGCATCCCTTCGACCCTCGCCTGGGGTTGAGGCTGGGGTCGGTCGACGGCCTTGTGAACGAAGAACGACCAGGGCTTGCCGGCCATCGGTTCACCTCCCTCAGAATCCGCCGAGGAAGGGCGCCTGCTCGAGGCCTTGAGCGGGCTTGTCGAGCTGCGGGTGCTGACGTTTGTCGTCCGCGAACTGGCGCCGTACGGCCGCGATGAAGTCGTTGTTGCTGCCGCCGCTCTTCAGGACGCCGTCGAAGACCGACAAGGCATGACGGCTGAAGTTTCCCTGCCCCTCCTCCTCCCAGGCGACTTCCTTGTCACTGCAGGCCGCGAACGCGATGATTCCCGGCAGCGCCGTGCGCTCGCGCGCCGGTGCCAGGCTGCGCCGGCCCTTCCGGACCTTCTTGAAGGCGGTGACCTCCTTCTCGTCCAGCCGGATGTAGCGGGCCTGGGTCCCTGCCCGACGCGCTGCGCCGATCACGGGCGCGAATCGAGTGTTGGTGCCGGAGTGGCAGCAGTCCATGAGGAAGGTGAGCCCGACTCCGGCTCGCAGCTCCTTGCAGAACTCGTAGATGTCGTCGTCGATCAGGAGCGCGCCCGAGTCGAAGTCGATCGGCACCACGACCTCGTCGAACCGGTCGGTCTCGTCCCCCGACGGATCCTCGACCTGTGAGCCGTGACCGGAGAACTGGAATACCAGCTGATCGCCCTTCTTCCCGTCGCGAATCAGCTTCCTCAGGCCGCTCACGAGGCCGGCGCGCGTCGCCTGCTGGTCGCGCAGTGTGCGCACTTCGAACCCCTGCCGCTCGAGCGCGTTCGCCCAGTTCTGGCTGTCCTGCACGCAACCATTCAACGGCTGGCGCGGATAGGCATTGACTCCCACGCAGAGGGCGATCTTCCGCCCGCGGCCACCGCCAGAGCCGGCCGAAGGACCTTCCGCCTTGGAGGGGGCAGGCTCGGGCACGTCCTCCGCGCCGAACGCGTCCTGATCGGGAGTCTCTTCCCGCTTCTCGTGACAGCAGCAGCAACTCGTCTCGAACCCGGTGTCTTCTCCGCTCTCCCGGACGGCGCGCGAGAGGTCGTCCTTTTCCGACGCCGCTGCGAACGCATCCGGGCTCGGAAAGGGCTCTCCTATCGGCGCTCCGATCAGGCTCGGCCGCCCGAGGATCCCGGCGAGCACGGAGGTCATGGTGGCCTCATCGTTGTCGAAGGCGCCGTGCGCGGTTGCCCCTGTCTTGTCGTTCTTGGGGAAGTCGCTCCTGTCCTGGGAGAACTCTATCGTCGCGACGGGTGTCCCGACGTGCGGCAGCGGCGCGCTCGGCTCGCCAGCCGCCGGCTTCAGGCCGAAGAGGGTCCGCATCGCCGGGCTGGCGTAGAGGTCCTTCTCGAGTCCCAGGATGCGTCCGCCCGTCTGGTCCTCGCACGCCTCACGGACGTAGTAGAGAAGTGACTTGCGGTAGATCAGGGCGACGTCGTCGTTCCGTTCGGCCTCGTCGTTCATCGTGTACTGGCGCAGTTGCCGGATCCCCTTTCCGGCTCCGAGGAAGCGCTGAACGTCCCTCTGGAAGTCGTCGATCCGGATCGCCGGCGCAAGGTAGCTGAGGCTGCTGAACTCGAACTTGCTGCTGATCGGCATCGGCATGAACCGCGAGAGCAGGATGGGCCCCGTGCTGTGGCCAACGGCGTGAAGCTCGATCGTGGCCTTCCGCTTCGCGAGCCACGGCTCGAGCTTCTGCCAGAAGAGGAAGAGCCCGCCCGATTGCTGATACTCCGTGATCTCATCGGAGCAGCGCCGGGCGTTCGCCTTCATCTCCTTCCAGATCTTGCGCGCCACTTTCCGCGTCATCCCCTCGACGAATCCGTCGAAGAAGTCGCCGATGCCCCGGCTGCGCACTCTCTCGAGCTCCCTGGGGCGCTGCCAGATCGCCTGGAAGAGGCTGGACTCCCAGATGAAGTAGATCGGGTAGACCCCGTATGAGCGCCACCAGGGCACCATGGCCCTGGCGCATTCGAGAGCCGCTTCCTCGCTGACGAGGCCGCCGTGCGCGTAGAAGAGCAGGTGCCGGCACTGCCCGCTGTCGAATGCCGGGGTGAGGTGGTGCTCGATGAGGTTGTCGATGTCGGCAACCGTCGTGGACAGCTTGCCCTTCCTGGACAGGACGCCCTGGGACGTGTTGATGACGTGAGGCAGCAATTCGCGATAGCCCTCGTCCGCGCCACGTGAAGCACCCATCTGCGAGGGGTCGAAGAGACCCCGTTCGATCCAGCGCGCGAGGAACTCCTGCTCGAGAAGCCCCTGCTCGCCCTCCGGCACTTCGACGTAGGCCGCCTCGGGCGCCTGAGTGCTCTCCAGGACCGCCGCGCGATCCAGGGGCTGCCTGGTCATGCCGCGGGGCACGGTCGTATTGAAATTGCGCAGGGTGCCGTTGTTTAGGGCTGTCCTGATCTCCGCGCGGAAGGCGACGGGGTCGAGGGCGTTGCCCGGGCAGGTCTTTCCGGTCTTCGGAAACTCGCGATGGAAGTTGACGGCCTTCTCGTCGAGCCCGGCCTTCCGCAGGATGGTGCAGACGGCGGAGTAGACGGCGTTCTGTTGATTCCCCTCGAGGGTATCGGCCCCCTCTGCGAAGAGGCCGACCATCTCGATCATGAACGGCCCCGCCTTGGCGGTCCCGTTGTGCCCTCGCGCGCTCGCGGGCATCGTGTCGAACGGCCGGCCCGTCCATAGCAGGCCGTTGGGATCGATCGTCAGGTGCTGCGCGATGTCGGTCATCCCGATGCTTCGGTGATAGGTGCGCATCGCCTCGATCGTCGCCAGTCCTTTGAAATCCGACTTTCGTGGACGATCCGTGCAGTGGATGTGCACCTGGTCGATCTTCCTGACCGGCACCCAGCCGTCCACGAGAGTCTCGAACTCCCGAAGCGTCAGAACCTGAATCGGGCGAGCCATGATTTCCTCCTGTTCCTCGTGCGTTGAGAGTCGTGGCGGGAGACGGATGGTGAAGCGCGGGGGAGGAAACTACTCGGCGGCCGCCGAGCGTGCGGACGACCCGGACGTGCCGGGCTCGGTGGTGTCCCACGCGTACCGGCGGCTCTCCCTCAGCGCACGGTTCAGCGACGTGAGCTCCTCGTCGAGCTTCCGGCGGGAGACCTCGCATTCGGGGTCGTCGGGGGCCGCATCGTCGTCCGCGAGGTACCGGTCCCGCGCGCAGGTGACGAAGCCGTCCACGGCGGCCTGCGTTTTCCTCCAGGTCGGCTCGAGAGACGCGTGGCCGTGGTGGTAGTAGCCGAGCAGGAAGCCGAGCGTCTCCCGGTTCCGGCGCCAGTCCCGGTCGGCCTCGTTGAAGCCTTCCCGAAGGACCTTCCTCTGTTCCATCACGGCGTCGCGCTGCTCTCCCGTGAAGCGGTCTCGATCGAAGGCGGGCTCCGTCAGGACGAGGAGATTCTCGGAAGCGGAGACCATCACCCCGATCTGCTCCCAGACGCGCTGCACGACGCGGAGCTCTCCATCGGCGTACTCGCGGAACGTCGCAAGGCGCAGCTCCCGTTCCTTCGTGCCGCGCTGAACGAGTCCCGTGATGTACGCGCCGGCGAGGCCCCCGACGAGGGTGGTGACGAGAGCGGCCCCGCCGGTGCTTTCGAGGAACCGCTGCCAGCGTGGCTTGACCGTTGCGGCCGGGCTCGTCTCAGCGCTCATCGGCGAGAACGAGCAGGTGGGCGGACGGTCCGAGGATGTGAACGCCGAGGAAGGTCCGGTCCTTGTGGAGGGCGAGCCGGGTCTCGAGGCCGTCGGCGGAGAGGGCCTCGGCGGCGTGGAACACCGAGTACGCCGGAGGAATGACCCCCGGACCGCTCCTGAAGACGAAGAGGCTCGTCCCGGCGCTCAGCGGCACGACGGCTTCCAGGCGCTCCGTCGTCCTCGTCGCGAGCCACGTCTGGAGCGCCACGTCGTTCTCGAGCCTCTTCTCCTCGACGGCGAGTGCGACCACGGCAGGAGCCGAAGGCTCGCCGTCGGGAACGGGAACGGGAAGGGGAGTGGGAGCGGGAACTCGGGCGGCGCGGCCGGGTGTCACCCGTTCGCCGATGGGAACCGGTTCCTGCGCACGTACGACGGCCGGGAGGAAGAGGCAGGCGGCGAGGGCGCCGGCTGCGAGCGGTTCGGATCTCATGGTTCGCCTCCTTGCGCGACGGAGTGTTGGCGGTGAAGTCTGGAAACGCCGTCGACGAGCGGGCTCTACGCGTCGAGTCCCGCCCGTTGGACCATCGGGTTCGAGAAGACCTTGCGCAGGTCCGCGGTCGGAAGGACCCGTCGACGGGCGTCGAGCCAGGTGTCGACGCGCGCGCCGTACGCCGTGCGGACCTTCTGGACGGAATCGAGGTCGTGGAACTTGCCCCAGTGCCAGGTCAACGGAATCCCGAGGGCGCGCAGGGCGGCCCACGCCCGCCGCTGGAAGTCGCGCGTCGCAGGGACGTCGAGGCCGTCGATCTCCAGCACGCAGGTGACCGGGGCGTGATACGTGAAACCGAGCGTCGCGGAGGTGCTCTTGACGAAGCGGAGCGCGAAGATCACGGGGGCCGGACCTGCCCTGTGAGCGGCGAGCAAGGCGTCGAGCGCGCGGCTGGTGTGCTCGACCGGCACCCCCATCGCGCAGCTCGCGCCCTTGGGAGGGAGGGTCGTATCCCGGAAGACGTCTCGGAGGCTCCCCCAACGGTCGTTCACCACGGTGAACGCCAGGCTCGCGAACCCTCCCGCGAGCTTGACGCCGAGCGGTCCGGTCTCCGCGACGAGAGCCAGGAGATTGAGGACCTCGGCGCCTGGGTTGTGAGCGCCCGGTCGAGTCACCGGTCTGGCGTTGGAAGGAGCCCGTGGGTACCGGAACATCGTCGACAGGTAGGCGTCGTCCTCCTTGAACGGGTTGACCCGAATCTCGAGATGGGCGAGGCGTTCCGGATCGTCACGAAGCGCGAGTTTCGAGAGGTCGGGAGTTTCGACCTGCCCGAGGGCAGGGCGGAGGTCGCTGAGCTTCACGGATTGGGCGAAGGTGCGGAGGACGAACGGACTGTCCGTTTCGATCAGGACACCCGCGATCAGGCCGAAGCTCCCGAAGCTCACCAGTGCGGCGTTGAAGAGCTCGTCGTCCCGAACGAGGTCCGCCTCGAAGACCGGCCCGGGCAGGGAGTCAGCGATGACCGGGTGCGATGCGCGCTCCAGCCAGATCTGACGGTCGGGACCCGTTACGAGGTGGATCCCGACGACGTAGTCGGGGATCGCGCCCGTACGGAGTGCGGCTCCGTGCGTGCCTGTCGAGAGCGCTCCCGCGATGGTCTGCCCGTTGCTCGCGCCGCAGGTGGGAAGCGACCGGGGCGGGCGGAGCGTGTCGGCGAGGAAGTTGTGCAGGAACGCGATCTTGCAGCCAGCCTGAGCAAGAACGAGACTGCTGGCCGGTTTCGTGAAGGCCGGGTGGAGATGCACCTTCTGAAACCGGAACACGTAGTTGAGGTTTCGGGTGTCGAAGAGGACCCCGTTGGAGACTGCAGCGTCGGAGAACGACCAGGCGCCGCCATACGCACGAACGCCGTCCTGGTGCGCGAGGGCGTCGGCCACGAGGAATTGCATGGCGCGGGCGGTACGTCGATACGACTCGAGCTGGTTCGGGTTGCGGTCGTTGTCGAGGATCAGGTGCCGGCGGGGCGTGACGCTTTCCGACTTGTGGAAGTTCGACCATGTGGGGTCGTTCTCCCTGAGGATGTCGTCGAACTTCGTACTCATCGTTCACCTCGCCTCGCCCGGCTTCTGGTTCTCGACCGCCCCTGGAAGGGGGAGGAAGGGAGCGCTCGTGTCGCAGCGCGGCGCGCACTCCCAGGTCACGGTCCTCGGTGAGGCGACTCCGAGCGAGAGCACGCTGATCAGTCGCTGGCCGACGTTGCTCGAGACGTCGAGCTTCGCGAGGTAGGCGCGCTCGCAATCGACGGTGACGGTTTCCGGGAGCGCACTCCATAGCCACGAGACCGCCGCCTTCGAGCCGGAACGCACCGCGTCGCCGTTCACCTGCACCCGGTCACCGTTGCAGGGCACCCCGCACAGCCACGCGACCTCCGATGTGGGCGGCACGAGTCCGGCCGTGAGGATCATTCCGGCGGTGTTCGCGATCGTGTAGCGGACGTCGACCTTGTAGATGTCCTTCTCGCCGCACGTCACGACGTCGTCGGTGCGTGCGCTCGGCGGCACGCGCTTGGCGCCGTGATCGGCTCCTTCCGTCGACGATCCGAGCGGCTGGACTATGTAGTGCGCGCACGCCGCCAGTGAGGACAGCCCGGCGATGAGGATGAGGACTCGGGCGCGATGAACGAGACGTTTCAAGGTGTGCCTCCTCGTGACGGGTTCTCGGCCGGTGGGAACGTGGCCTCGATGCCGACTGCGTAGCGATACGAGAGGTCCTGGCGGTTCTTCGAGCCGTCCCACCCGCGTCGTCGAAGTACGTGCCGTCGCCAGCGAAGTCGGAGGTCGACGCCGCGGTTGACGACGAGGACGTAGTCGAGCTCTCCGGTCCGCGTACCGCCGGGCGGCCCGAGATCGTTGACGGATGGGCGCTCGTCGAGCGTGATACGCGTCTCAGGGCCGTTCTGCGCCGTGAAGAGCCGGATGAGGTTCGAGTATCCGGCCGACGGCTCGGCCGGGATCCGCTCGTTGAACCGTGGCGTCACGAGATCGCCGCAGAGGAAGAGCGGCTCGCCGGGCCGTGCGAACGGCGTCACGAGCTCGTCGATGACCTGCTGGAGCTGTTTCTCGCGGATCGGCTGCATTCTCGGGAGCTGGTCCGGCTCCGCGCCGCCCTGGAGGTGAGTCGCGATGATCTGAAACGGGCGGTCGTGGAGGGCGCCGCGGAGAAGGACGGCTCCCTTTCGCGAGAAGCAGTCGACGCCTGCGCACGCCTCGTAGCGAATCTCCCGCACCTCCTCGAGCGGGAGGCGGCTCAGCACGTAGACGCCGCTGGTCTGCTTGATGCAGCCGCGGCAGTTCACGGGGCCGTACCGATACGGGTAGCGGTCCGAGAGCGCCTCGTCGAGCGCACGGCGCCCTCGTTCGTCGAACACCTTCTCCAGGCACAGGACGTCGTAATCGAGCTCGAGGAGCGCGGCTCCGATCGCAGCCGCCCGGGGGGCGTTGCGCGGGCTCTGAAACGTCCACGGCGGCATGAGCCAGACGTTCCAGGTGAGGACCTTCAGCGTGTCGCTCGACGCGCTGACGGCCGTCGAGACGGCTGCGGACGAAGGCTTCGGGCAGACGTGAAGGCACCCGGCGTTCGCCAGGCATGAGGCGACGACGATGACTGAAGGGATTCGCCCTCGTGCCTGGCGTGACGCGACTTTCACGGCTGATCCCTACCCGCCCGCGAGCGCTTCCTCAGGTCCTGCCGCCCACGCGGCCAGGAGCCGTTCGAGGGCCGGCGCGACGTCGCGACCGATCGACTCTCCGAGCTTCCGGTAGCTCTCCCACTGGGCTTCGTCGAAGAACTGGTCGCTGGTCGGCTCCTGTGGGAACGCCGGGTGAGAGACCTGGTACTGGATGAGGTCGCGCGATTCGCTGCCGTCGAGGGAGGGCTTGAGGACGACGAGACGTCCCTCTCTTCCGTCGGGATACGACACGCGGGCCAGCGCGGCCCGCCTCTTCGCGTACTCCCCGGGGGAGCCCCGATGGACGTCTTCGAGCGTTCCGAAAGCCGCGTCGAGGCCTTCGTCGGAAAGCTCCTTCGACCCGAGAAAGGAGATCTCCGTCGAGAAGTCGAGCCGTGCCTTGCGGACGAGGTTCGCGAGGTCGGCGTACTGATAGTCGGGATCGGCGCCATCGTCGCAGACCACGATGAGGGGCAGCCTCCGCCGGATCAGCTCGTAGACACCGGTGTTCTCGAAGTGCCCGCCGTCCGTGAGGTACCAGCGTCTCGAGCTCGGCCCCCGGAACCGCGCGAGGAGCTCGTCGACGAGGTGCATCTGCACGGGCAAGAGCCATTCCAGATAGCGGCGGGCCTTGTCAGGCGCCGATGGAGGCAGGGCGCCGGAACGGACGGCCGGGTCCACTCCCGAGTTCCACCAGTATCCGAGCCGCACGTTGAAGAACCCGCAGAGGACGGAGAGCCCCAGGCTCGTGCGGGCGCCCAGACCGGTCGATACGGCCGCACCCGAGATGGCGACCCACGTCTCGAGGGACAACGGCTCGGCGGGGACCGTGTCGCAGCCGGAAGGCAAACTGAAGACCGCGAACTCACCCTTCGGCGGTTCGAGAGGCTTCAGCGAGGGTGGCTTGCCGGGCTCCTTCACGTGGAGCGCGTGCGCTCGCCGGCCGACGCTCGTCGCGATCGGCCCGATGGCCATGCCGAGCCCCTTCCTGTCCCGCTGCTCCACATGGCTCTTCCCGCCGATCGTCTCGTTCAGGGTGACGTTCACGATGTGAAGGGGTCCGCCGTTCTGATCCGGCCTGTACGACTCCAGGGGGGTGCCGTCGCCGTCGATCGGCTCCGTCACGTTCATTCCGGCGTCGGCCCATCGTGCGGGGTTCGAGGCCCCGATGTAGGCCCGCGCCAGGCGTGCCCCGTAGAGCATCTGGAGCGAAGACTGGTTGAGGAACGGCAGCGTGCTGCCGAAGAGGATCGACGCGACGATCCCGGCGGCGAGCATGGAGAGGAGCGGAGCCGTGAGGCTCGACGTCCGTCCTGACGGGTCCGAGACGAGCGCCCATGAGAGCAGGGAAGCGGCGACGAGGACGAGCGCCACGAGAGCCAGGGCGGCGAGTGACGCGATCGCCTCTGCCGGCAACGGAAGCCGGGCCGCCTTCGCCCTCGCCGCGAGAAACGTCGCGAGCTTTCGCCCGAAGACGATCAGCCCGCCAAGGCCTGCCGCAGAGGTCGCGCGCGGCCAAGAATCGAGGAGCAATAGGGGGTTCCAGCCAGCGGCGGCGACGACGCGGTAGAGCTTCAGCCCCGCGAGATCGACGATCGCGAAGGCGAAGGATGCGATGCAGACGACGATCGCGGCGGTCAGCCAGCGGGAGAGCCGGTTGTTGCGGATGCGGTCCGGGTTCGAGTCGAGGGGCGGGGCAGCGTCGCACTCGCCCTCCGGCGCGGCAGGTCTCTTCGGGGGAGTCGCGAGGCGCCAGGCGATGAACGCGACGACGGAAACGGCGGCCAGCGCGTAGAGGACCCACATCCAGAGCGGAGGCAGGACGATGACCGCCGCGCGGTCGAGGCCGAGGAGGATGAGCGACACGAGGAGGGCGGAGACTCCCCCGATCGTCGGCGCGAAGGAGCGGGCTTCGCGGCGGCTCATCGACTGGCCGAGCCAGTAGGCCCAACCGAGAGGAACGACGAGGAGGATCCCGATCAGGCCCGCCGGCAGGAACCAGCCGGCGATGCCGAACACCACTTCGGGTCCGCCGATTCGGACGGCAAGCGCCAGGACGAGGACCCGGATGCACTGGGCGAGAAGGAAGAACGTCAGGAGGCAGGTCCCGAGCACCACGTGGACGGACACGAGGTTCCTGAGGACGACGCTGGCGGCGAGGAAAAGGTCACCGGACCCGTTCGGCGAGAGGTAACGCCCGTTCTCCCGGAGGAACTCCAGTGGCTTGGACCTCGGCTCCGTCAGGATCCGGCCGACGAGGCCCGGATGGGGCGAAGAGGCGACCTCCTGAGATGGAGGCGGCGGGACGAGCGCCTTTCGAAGCTCCTCGTCCCGTCGGGAGAAGAGACGACCCAGGAAGGCGCCGATGTAGCTCCCGCCCGAGACCGTGGAGAGGTAGTCGAAGCGCCGGAGAAGGTCCGCTCCGGCGAGCGCCTGCAGGACTCCGAGGCAGAACGTGGCGCTCCGGATTCCCCCGCCGGAGAGCGCGAGCCCGACGTAAGCGTCCGACGAACCACGTCCTTCCCGACGGGGTCGTGAGGGGCGAAGCTGCCCAGTCCGGAGGTTGGACATGGGTAAGCGCGAGAAGAAGAGAAGGCAG
>CALBDV010000580.1 GCA_937927565.1 uncultured Holophagales bacterium | reverse complement strand
GAGCCGGTGATCGCGAAGAAGCCGACGAGGAAGAGGCTCCCCGAGACCGGGAGGCGCGAGATGGCCCCCGAGATCTCGTCGGTGCTCTTGCTCCCGTAGGCGCGGTGGATGTTCCCCGCCGAGAGGAAGAGGATCCCCTTCGTCAGGCCGTTGTTGACGGCGTGGAGGAGCGACCCGAAGACGCCGACCCCTCCGAGGCCGATTCCGAGGACGAGGAGGCCGACGTGCTCGACGCTCGAGTAGGCGAGCATCCGCTTGATGTCCCGCTGCCTCACGACGAAGACCGCCGCGAGCGCGATGGAGAGGAGCCCCATGAAGACGAGGAGCTCGCGGGCGAACGCGCCCTCGCCCGCCGCGTTCACGACGCGGTAGACGCGCAGGAGGGCGAGGAAGGCGCAGTTCGTCATGCCGCCCGCCAGGAGCGCCCCGACGACGCCCGGCGCCTCGCCGTAGGCGTCCGGCTTCCAGGTGTGGAGCGGCGCCAGGCCCATCTTCGTCCCGTAGCCGACGAGGAGGAGGACGAACGCCGCGCGCAGCCACGGCCGCGAGAACGCGCCCGCCCCCTCGAGGAGGTCCTCGAAGAGGAGCGACGGCTCCCCGCCGCCGAGGTAGGCCGAGTAGGCGAGGAAGAGCGAGCCGAGGAGCGCGATGGCGATGCCGACCGACCCGATCATCAGGTACTTCCAGGTCGCCTCGAGCGACCGGGCGGTCCGGTTGAAGTAGAGGAGCGGCGCCGTGGCGAGCGTCATCGCCTCCATCGCGACCCAGAGGAGGCCGAGGTGCTGGGAGAGGGCGAGGAGCGAGGACATCGCCAGGAAGACGAGGAGGACCCCGCAGAAGATCCGGTTGTCGCGGGCCGGCCTGAGCTCGAGGTACCCGGGCACGTAGAACGCCGCCATCAGAAACAGGACGCTCACCGTCCCGAGGATGACGGTGGCGAGCGGGTCGAGCCTCAGCCACACACCGCGCCCGGCGCTGACGCCGCCGGCGAGGATCGCGGCCAGGAGCGCGACGTGCAGGAACGCCACGACCGTGACGACGTGGGGCCGCACCTTCTGCGAGGGGATGACGGCGGTCGCGATGGCGCCCGCGAGGGGGAGGAGGACGAGGGCGATCTCCACTCTGCTCTCCCCCCGCTCAGTCCTTCAGCTCCGAGAGGAGGTCCGTGTCGAGCGACGAGAACTCCTGCCGGATGTGGTTGAGGACGATCCCCATGATGAAGATGCCGACGAAGAGGTCGAGGAGGACGCCCGCCTCGACGAGGAACGGCATCGCCTCGATGAGGAGCTGCCCGAAGATGAAGATCCCGTTCTCGAGGATGAGGTAGCCGACGACCTGGGAGATCGCCTTCCGCCGCGT
Organism: uncultured Holophagales bacterium; assembly: GCA_937927565.1. Taxonomy (GTDB): domain Bacteria; phylum Acidobacteriota; class Thermoanaerobaculia; order UBA5066; family UBA5066; genus UBA5066. The sequence goes on along the minus strand of CALBDV010000580.1, from coordinate 7,512 downwards.
CGTCAGGACGAGGAAGCCCGAGAGGAGCGTGGCGAGGGAGGCGGGGACGATCAGGGTCCCGACGTGCTCGGGCGCGAGCGGCAGGTTCCCGGCGAAGAGGATCGCGAGGCCGGTCCCGGCCGCGCAGAGGAAGAGCGACGTGACGAAGCCGACGTACGGCTCCACCTCGTGCCGGATGTGGATGTCGCGCATCGCCTTCTCGAGGAGGCCCGGGATCAGGAGACCCTTGAGCGCCATCGTCGCGACCGCGATCGCCACGACCCGCCAGCCGAAGCCGCGGTGGACGAGGAGCGGCAGCACCGCGAGGATCGCCCCCTGCAGGGCGGCGGCGCGGATCGTCATCCTCAGAGACGGCGTCCCGAGGACGAGGAAGTTCAGGAGGATGACGAAGACGAGGAGGATGTCGACCGGGTGCGTCATCGCGTCACCTCGTCACCTCGCCAGCAGGAGCATGCCGAAGGCCGAAAGGACGCAGGCCCCGACGAGGAGCTGCGGCACCTTCACGAGCCTCAGGCGGGCCATGACCGATTCGACGACGCCGATCGAGATGGCGACGAGGAGGATCCCGGCGACGAACGCGATCCAGTCGAGACGGGGGTCGGTCACGTTGAAGGGGAAGACGACCCGGAGGAAGAGGGCCGAGAGGACGAAGAGCTTCATCGCCGCGCCGTAGAGGACGAGGCCGAACGCGGGACCGCCGTGGTCGAGGACCATCACCTCGTGGATCATCGTCAGCTCGAGGTGGGTGTTCGGGTCGTCGAAGGGGATCCGGCAGTTCTCGGCGAGGAGGACGACCGCCCAGCTCGCCGCCACGAGGACGAGCGGCGCGCCGGCCGTCACCCACCCCGGCCCCGTCCCGAGCATCGTCGAGAGCGAGAGGGACCCGGAGATCCGGGCGAGTGCCACGAAGCCGAAGAAGAGCGCCGGCTCGGCGAGGCAGGAGAAGGCGACCTCGCGCGCGGCCCCCATCCCCTCGAAGGCGGAGCCGGTGTCGAGCGCTGCCGACGCCGTGAAGAAGCGCGAGAGCGCCAGGACGTAGGCGAAGAGGATCATGTCCCCCGCGAAGGAGACCGGCGCCGAGTGCCCGCCGAACGGCAGGAGGAGCGACGCGAAGAGGGGCGCCGCCACGCCCGCAACGGGGCCCGCGAGGAAGACCCAGCCCGAGCCCGCGGGAAGGACGCTTCCCTTCCGGAGGAGCCTGGCCAGGTCGTAGTAGCCCTGCAGCAGGGGTGGGCCGTTCCGGCCCGCGAAGGCCGCCTTCGTCCTCGCGATCACCCCCGGCAGGAGCGGGGGGAGCGCGAGGACGAGGAGGACGTGGACGAGCGTGTCGATCATCGGATCTCCCCGGGTCAGACCCTGAAAAGCAGCGCGACGAGCGTCGCGACGACGTAGAGGAGGTAGAGCTGGAGCCGTCCGCCCTGGAGCGCCCGCCCCTTCTGGGCGAGCCACGCCCCGGCGCGAAACGCGGGGACGATGGCCCGGTCCAGGACGGTGTCGGGGACGTGGCTCTCGAAGCGCGCTCCGGCCGGGAAGAGCTTCGCGACGGGGACGCCCCTGGCACGCGGGAGGAGAGCCCACTTGAAGAAACCGACCGGACCTCGCGCGAACGAGGAGGCCGTGTACTGCATCCGGGCCGTCGGGCGCGCGTAACCGCAGTCCCAGGTCGGCCCGGCCGTGGCGGGGGCCGCGGCGAGCCTTCCGCGCAGGAACAGGGCGACGGCCCCCAGGACGAGGACGAGCGCGAGCGCCGAGAGGCCGAGCGGAACGAGGGAGGCGAGCTCGGCGAGCGGGACGGCCGAAGCCGGTCCGGGCGCGGCGACCGCGGCGGCGTTCGCGAGTGCGGGCGCGATCCCCGCCGGCCAGAGCCCGAGGAGCGCGCAGGCCCCGGCGAGAATCGCCATCGGCGCCACGTGCGCAGCGGGCTCGCCGTGCGCGTTCGGCGCCTCGCCGCGGAGGCTGCCGAGGAAGACGGCTCCGTGGGCCTTCACGAAGCAGGCGAGCGCGAGCGCCCCGGTGAGGGCGAGCGCCGGCGCGGCGAACGCGGCGCGGAGCGCGTCGGCCCCCGAAGCCTGCGCCCGGTCGAAGAGGCCGAGGTAGACGAGCCACTCGCTCGCGAACCCGTTCAGCGGCGGGAGCCCCGAGATGGCCACGGCGCCGGCGAGGAAGAAGAACGCCGTCTTCGGCAGGACGCGGCCGAAGCCTCCCATCCGGTCCATCTCGCGCGTCCCGGCGACGTGGACGACCTCGCCCGCCCCGAGGAAGAGGAGCGACTTGAAGAGGCCGTGGTTGACGACGTGGAAGAGCGCGCCCGCGAGGCCCAGCAGCGCCCACTCCGGCCGGCCCGCGGCGCGCCCCGCGAGGCCCGCCCCGAGGCCGAGGACGATGATCCCGATGTTCTCGACGCTGTGCCAGGCGAGGAGGCGCTTGAGGTCGTGCTGCCCGAGCGCGAAGGCGACCCCGAGGACGGCCGAGGCGACGCCGAGGACGAGGAGGAGGTCGCCCCAGGAGGCCGGCGGGTCGGGGACGAGCGAGGTGAAGCGGACGATCCCGTAGATCCCCGTCTTGATGAGGACGCCCGACATCAGCGCGGAGACGTGCGCCGGAGCGGCGGCGTGCGCGGGCGGAAGCCAGAAGTGGAGCGGGAGGATGCCGGCCTTGAAGCCGAACCCCACGAGCGCGAGGGCGAAGAGCGCCGTGCCTGCGTCCGTCCCGGCGACGCCGCGCGCGAGGGGCACGAGCTCGGTCGAGCCCGTGAGGTGCCGGAGAACGGCGAAGAAGCCGAAGAGGGTGAGGGTCCCGGCGTGCGTCGCGAAGAGGTAGAGGCGCCCGGCGTCGCGCGCCTCGCGGGAGGAACGGTCGGCCGTCACGAGGAAGAAGGCCGAGAGGGCCATGACCTCCCACGACGCGAGGAAGAAGAGGCCGTTGCGCGCGAGGAGGACGAGGGCGATGGCCCCCGTAATGAGGCCGAAGAAGAAGCGGGTCCGGCGCGCGTCAGCGGGATGCTCGGCGTCGCCGAACGAGCGCGCGCCGCTGACCGCCGCGACGGCCGAGACGAGGAAGAGAGGGACGAGGAAGATCGCCGAGAGGGCGTCCAGCTCGAGGTGGAGCGCCGCTGCCGGGAGCGGCCAGGGGCGCGTCAGGCTCTCGACGCGGCCCGTCAGCGCCGCGCCAGCGGCCCCCGCGAGGCCGAGGAGAGAGCCGCCGACGGAGCCCGCCGTCGCGATCCGCCGCGCCGGGGCGCCGGGCGGGAGGAAGAGCCCGGGCACGCCCCCCGCCACGCAGAGGAACGCCCCGCCGAGGACGAGGAGGAGGGTCACGGGAGCGGGAGCCACCCGCGCAGGACGCTCCACGCCAGGAGCGCGATGAGGGTCCCGAGGACGTAGACGAGGTAGATGGTGAGCCGCCCCTCCTGCAGGGCGTGGAGGTCGTGGAAGCGCCGGGCCCAGCGCTGCGCGAACGGCTCGAGAAGCCGGAGCAGGACGGGGTCGCGCGCGGGCGCGGCGGCGGACACGCGAGCCCGCCGCGGGAAGATCCCCTCCGGCAGGCGCGCCTCGAGGGGTGCCGCGGCGGCGCGGGGCGTGAGCCTCAGCGCGATCCACTCGCCGAAGGAGCTGCCGGTGTACTGCATCCGCGCCGTGGGACGCGCGTACCCGCAGTCCCAGGTCGGGCCCCGCGAGATCGCCTGGCGCCGCAGGAGCAGCGCGGTCCCGGCGGCCACGAGGGCAACCAGTCCCAGGAGCGCGGCGCCCCAGCTCGCGACCGTCGCGAGGGGCGCGACGCTGGCGAGCGCCGGCAGCCGGGAGAGGCCCGCCGTCGCCTCCGCCGCGTCCCGCTGGGCCCACGAGCGGATGGCCGCGTCGAGCCCGGGACCGAGGAAGGGAGAGAAGAGCCCGGCCAGGAGGCAGGCGGAGGCGAGCGCGAGGATCGGGACGCGCATCGCGAGCCCCGGCTCGTGGGCGTGCTCCGCCTTCTCCGAGCGCGGGTTGCCGAGGAAGACGGTGCCGAAGAGCTTGACGAAGGCGGCGAGCGCGATCCCCCCCGCCAGCGCGAGAGCCGGTGCCGCGAAGCCCGCGAGGAGCGCCTCGCCCGGCCCCGCGAAGGCCCTGAGGAGCCCGAGGTAGACGAGGAACTCCGAGAAGAAGCCGTTCAGCGGCGGCAGGGCCGCGACGGCCGCGCACCCGACCGCGAAGGCGGCGCCCGTCTTCGGCATCTTCCTCAGGAGGCCCCCCATGAGGTCCATCTCCCGCGTCCCCGTCCCGTGGATCACCGCCCCGGCTCCCAGGAAGAGGAGCGGCTTGAAGAGGGAGTGGAAGAGGACGTGCAGGAGCGCCCCGCCGAGGCCGAGCGCGATCCACTCCGGCCGGGCGGCAGACCGCCCGAGGAGGGCGACGCCGATTCCCGTGGAGACGATCCCGACGTTCTCGATCGAGGAGTAGGCGAGGAGGCGCTTGAGGTCGTTCTGCGCCGCGGCGAGCGCCGCCCCGTAGAGCGCCGACGCCACCCCGAGAACGAGGAGGAGCCCGCCCCACCACGCGGGCGGCGCGCCGTAGAGCGACGTGATGCGCAGGATGCCGTAGAGGCCCACCTTGAGCATGACGCCCGACATCACCGCCGAGACGTGGCTCGGCGCCCCGGCGTGCGCGCCGGGGAGCCAGAAGTGGAACGGGAAGAGCCCCGCCTTGGCGCCGAAACCGACGAGGGCGAGGAGGAAGACGACGCTCGCCGAGCCGGTCGCGGCGAGACCCGCCGCCGGGGCCTCCCACGCGAAGGAGCCGGTCGTGGCGCCGAGAAGCGCCGTCATGCCGAAGAGCCCCAGCGTGCCCGCGTGGGTGGCGACGAGGTAGATCCACCCCGCCTCGCGCACCGCCGGCTGGCGGTCCTCGGTCGTCGCGGCGAAGAAGGCGGCGAGGGCCATGACTTCCCAGGCGACGAGGAACGCGACGCCGCTCCGGGCCACGAGGACGACGGCCATCGAAGCCGCGAGGAGGCCCATGAAGAGGCGCAGCTTCCGCGCATCGCGAAGGTGCTCGGACTCGGGCCAGTAGCCGAGGCCGTAGACGGAGGCGAGCGCCGGGACGAGGAAGACCGGGAGGAGGAAGAGCGCCGAGAGCGGGTCGGCGACGAGGAGGATCCCACCGCCCGGGAGAGGGCTCGGGAGCTCCATTCGCAGCTCCGCGCCGAAGAAGAGGATCCTCACGGCCGGGACGAGGCCGGCCGCCGAGCCCGCGCAGGCGAGAACCGCCGCGAGCCGCTCGCCGCCGGCCCCCCCTTTCCGGGCGAAGAGCCCGGGAACGCCGCTCAGGGCGAGGAGGAGGATGGCGCCGAAGAGGACGGCCCCGTCGGGACTCGCACCCTCCATCAACCCGGCCCGCCCGGGGCGCGGCGGCCCGCGCTCTGCCGCTCGACCTCGGCGGCCCGCGCCAGGAGCGTTTCCGCCGGAGCCGCGGCCTTGACGCCCGCCAGGAACGCCTCGTCGCGCAGGAGGTACGCGAGGGCGGCGAGGAGGTGGAGGTGGCCGTGCACGGTCGGCGTGACCATCGTGAAGAGAATCGTGACGGGCCTGCCGTCCGCCGCGCCGAAGTCCACCGGCTCCGCGAGGAAGGAGAGGCTGATGATCGCCTCGTCGACGTCGAGGACGATCGGCATCCTCACGTGCGGAATCGCGATCCCGTTGCCGATGGCCGCCGAGAACGACGTCTCCCGGGCGAGGAGGACGGCGAGGAGGTCCTCGGCGTCGCTCCCGTCCGGGAGCGGGAGACGCCCGACGGCCTCACGCAGGACCTCTTCGCGCGTCGCGCCCGGCACGGCGTAGTGGACGCCCCCCGCCTCGAGCGCTCTCGCGAAGGAGGGGAGCTTCTCTCCGCCCGACTCGGCCGGCCGGAAGACCCGGGCCGAGATCGCGACGTGGTTCTCGGTGGCCCACTCGAGGAGAGCCGCGCGGTTCAGGAGCGTCCGCCCGGCGATCCGTTCGGCCGGCAGGCCCCGCTCCTCGATCCAGCGGTAGACGGTCGATTCGTCGACGTCGAACAGATCCGCGGCGTCCGAGGCGGAGAGCTTCAAGGGAGAGGCACGCCCCGGACGTTCTTCTTGATCGAGCGTTTCCCGCGCTCCTTCACCGACCCGAGGGAGTATTCGATCGTCGTGTCGAGAGCGAGCCAGGAGGAAACGGGCGCCCCCCCCGTGTTCTTCGCGGCGGTCAGGCTCCAGCCCTTCGCGCTCTCGCGGATCCAGCGGAGGATGAACGGCTCGTACGGCCCGACCGGGACGACCCTCTTCACCGACCCGAGACCGGTGACCTCGACGAGGGCGAGCGCACGCGATCTCAGGGGAGTCGACTCGAGCTTCAGCGGCACTTTCTCGGGCATCGGGAGGAAATCGACGTCCTCGACGGAGAGGACTCCCGGCTCGGGCGGTACGAGCGCCGACGGGTAGCGGGAGATCCACGTGTCTCCCGGGAACTCCTTGCCGAGGGCGGGAAGGGGGTCGTCCTTGCCGATCGCCACGAGGCTGAAAGCCGACCAGACGGCGTCCTCCAGCTCGACTTCGACGTCGACACCGTAGGTCCCCCAGCAGCGAACCGGCTGTCCGTCCTTCTTCGCGGGTTTGAAGAGCCAGCGGGGAGCCTGGGCCTGTACGGCCGCGCCGAGAGCGCGGAGCGGAGGCTCGGGGACCACCGTCTCGGTGACCTTCCCCGTCTCGTCGATCCGGACGCCGATGATGAGCGCCGACGTCGCCTCGAGGTCCTTGAGCTTCGGCACGGGGCCCTTCAGCGCGGCGGGCGCTTCGAGCTCCTGCCAGAGAGGGTTGACGAACGGAACCTCGGCCGGCGGGATCCGCGCCGGATCGGGGACCGTCTCGAGCGGCCCGGGGGCCTGCGCGAAGAGAGTCGGCGCCAGAAGGAGGGCCGGCAGGAAGAGAGCGTAGGGCCGGGGGACCCGGCGGCCGAAAAAGGCCATCTTCAGGATTGTAGCGCCCGCTATTTCGCAGCTGCCCAGTTGGCTCCGCTCGCGGTGTCCACCGTGAGCGGGACGGCGAGGGAGGCGACCCCTTCCATCGTCTCCTTCGCGAGGGCGGCCACTCCCGCAGCGTCCGCGACGTCGCACTCGAGGACGAGCTCGTCGTGGACCTGCAGGAGCATCCTCGCCGAGGGGAATGCCGGGACGAGGCGCCGGTCGAGCTCCACCATCGCCTTCTTGATGAGGTCGGCCGCAGAGCCCTGGAACGGGGCGTTCATCGCCATCCGCTCCGCGTTCGCGCGGACGGCGTGGTTGCGGTCGACGATCCCCGGGATCGGCCGAAGGCGCCCGAAGATCGTCTCCGTCGCGCCCGTCTCTCGGGCTTTCGCGAGAATCCCGTCGAGACAGGCGCGGATCGACGGGAACTGCTCGAAGTACGCGGCGATGAAGGACTTGGCGGCCGCCTGCGGGACGCCGAGCTGTCCGGCGAGGGCAAAGGGCCCCATGCCGTAGAGGATCCCGAAGTTGATCGTCTTGGCCCCGCGCCGCTGGTCGG
>CALBDV010000579.1 GCA_937927565.1 uncultured Holophagales bacterium | reverse complement strand
CCAGCTCCGGGACCGGCAATGGAGCGAAGAACGAGGGCTCCGTGACCTCCGAGGACGGGGAGGGCGCTTCCCCCGGCGTCACGCGCCGCGTCTCCGTGAAGATGGCCTCGAGCGTGTCGGTCACGTCGGCCTCGAAGATCTCCGAAGAACCGGCATCCTCCGCGAAGGGGTTTCCCGCGCCGTCGAGGACGGGCCCGCCGCCTTCGGCCGGAAGCGACTCCGCGGCCGGCGGCGGTACGGGATCCGCCGGATCCACGGGCGGTGGAGGGGCTGAGGCGTCGTCCTCGTCGCGTTCGCGCTTCGGGAACGCGAAGCCGTCAATGGCCGTCTTCGCGATCACCTCGCGCATGATCTCGCTCGTCCCGGCGACGATCGTCCCGAAGCGGGAGTCGCGGAAGAAGCGTTCGATCGGGTACTCCTCGACCGTGCCGAAGCCGCCGAAGAACTGGAGGCACTCGTCGGCCGTCTTCTTCGACAGCTCGGTGGCGAGGAGCTTGGCCATGCACGCCTCGGCGACGGGGTTCTCGCCCTTCTCGTGGAGCCACGCGGCGTGGTAGACGAGCTGCGCCGCCGCCTCGAGCTCGGCGTAGAGGTCGGCGAGGCGGTGGCGAATCGCCTGGAACTTCCCGATCGGCCTCCCGAACGCGTGGCGCTCGAGGACGTACTTCCGGGTCTCCTCGAGGGCGAGGCGGGCGCTCCCGACGGACGTCGCCGCCGTGACGAGACGCTCGAGGACGAACGTCTCCATGATCAGGTAGAAGCCCTCGTTCTCGCCGCCGACGAGGTTGCCGAGCGGAACCCTCACGTTCTCGAACGTGAGCTCGCCCGTGTCGGACGAGTGCCACCCCATCTTCCGGAGCTTCGACCGCGAGAAGCCCGGCGCATCGGCCTCGACGACGATGAGGCTGATCCCGCCCGCGCCGGCGTCCCGGTCCGTCTTGCAGGCGACGACGACGAAGTCCCCCTCGACGCCGTTCGTGATCCAGGTCTTTGCGCCGTCGATCACCCAGGAGTCCCCGTCGCGACGCGCCGACGTGCGGATCGCGGCGACGTCCGAGCCGGTGTCGGGCTCGGAAATGGCGATGGCCCCCACCTTCGTCCCGGCGATCGAGGGTGCGAGCCAGCTCCGCTTCTGCTCCGGCGTTCCGTGGAGGTGGATCGCCCCCGTGGCGATGAACTGCTGCACCGAGACCGCCGCGACGAAGCCGCCCATGCGCGAGCGCGGCAGCTCCTCGAGAAAGGCGAGCGCGTGGAAGATCGAGGCTCCCGTCCCACCCAGCTCCTCGGGGAAGAGGATCCCGAGGAGGCCCAGGTCGCCCATCCGGCGGAACGCCTCGCGCGGAATCCGGCGCGCCTCTTCCCACTCGTGGGCGTAGGGCGCAATCTCGCTCTCGAGGAACTGCCGAACCGTCCGGCGGAAGCTCTCGTGTTCCTCTCCGAAGTAGATCGACGTCATGCTCACCCTCAGGATGGAATAATCGGGGTCGGCCCGAATGAAAGAGATTACGCCTGTGCCCGAGACCCTGTCCGCACGAGAAGTGTCCGCCCCCGCCGGCCCCGGTTTCGGGACGCTGGAAACGGTCTTCGAGGCGCTCGGCCGGGTCCTCGTCGTCCTGGACCGCGACTTCCGGGTCATCCGTGCGAGCCAGACGCTCGACGACCTCGCCTTTCCGGGCGCCGCGCTGGCGGCGATGGGCCGCCCCATAGAGGAGCTGGTCGGCGCGAGGCTCTTCGGGCCGTCCGACACCCTCCGGGAGTCCCTCGAACAGGGGTTCCGCGAGGAGGGGCGCCGGGCGATCCTCCGCTGCGGCGAGGGAAGCGCGCGGCTCGTCTCCCTGACGGCGGCGGTCCTTCCGACGGACGTCACGAGCCACTGCGACCCGCGCGCCCGCTACATCGTCGTCCTCCGGCCCGCCGAGACCGACAACGGCCTCGTCCAGTCGATGCTCTCCTCGCACGGGCTCGTCGCCCGCTCCCCCGTCATGCTCCGGATCGTCCACCTGGTCGAGTCGCTCGCCCGAAGCGAAGCGACGGTCCTCGTCACGGGCGAGAGCGGCACCGGCAAGGAGCTCATCGCCCGCGCCCTCCACGCGAACTCCCCCCGCTGCACCGGCACCTTCGTCGCGGTGAACTGCGGGGCGCTCCCGGGTGAGCTCCTCGAGAGCGAGCTCTTCGGCCACGTGCGGGGCGCCTTCACCGGCGCCGTCCGCGACCGGGTCGGCCGCTTCGACATGGCGAGGGGGGGGACGATCTTCCTGGACGAGGTGGGCGACCTGCCGCTCCATCTCCAGGTCAAGCTCCTCCGCGTCCTGCAGGAGCGGCACTTCGAGCGGGTCGGCGAGAGCACACCCCGCCCGATGGACGCCCGCGTCATCGCCGCCACGAACGTCGACCTCGTCGACGCCATCCGCATCGGCCGCTTCCGCGACGACCTCTACTACCGCCTCCGCGTCGTCCCGATCCACGTCCCACCCCTCCGGGACCGGGTCGACGACATCCCCCTCATCGCCCAGCACCTGCTGGCCCACATCGGAGGACGCGAAGGGCGCGCGCTCCGGCTCTCGCCCGACACCCTCGCCGCCATGACCCTCTACCGCTGGCCCGGAAACGTCCGCGAGCTGGGGAACGCCCTCGAGTACGCCGTCGCGACCTGCTCGGGCCAGACGATCCAGATCGAGAACCTCCCGTCGGAGCTTCGCGAAGGCGCCGAGCCGGCCGAGACCGCTGCGCCCCCGACGACGCCGACGTCCGAGGAGAGCGGTGCCGAGACCCTCGCCGAAGACTCGCGGGAGAGGCTCCGGATCGTCCAGGTCCTCGAGTCGGCCCGCTGGAACCGCGGCCGGGCGGCCGAGACTCTCGGCATGAGCCGGAGCACGCTCTGGCGGCGGATGAAGGAGCTCGGAATCGAGTGAGCTCGAGGCGGGACTTCCTCGGGACCGCCTGGGCCGCGGCGGGCGCCGGCGCCGCCGTGGCCGGCGCCGCCGTGCTGGGGAAGGCGCTCTCGGGCTCGCCCGAGGAGGCGCGCACCGTTGAGCTTCCGGAGGCGCTGCTGAAAAGGGCCGAGAAGGACGGCAGCCTCGTTCACGAAGGCCTCCTCGTCCGCGGGCCGGCGACGGCCCCGGTCGTCCTCGACCTGACCTGCACCCACCTGCGCTGCCGGGTCGCGCCGGTCGAGGGGGGTGGCTTCTCGTGCCCCTGCCACGGGAGCCGCTACGACGCCGAAGGCCGCCCCGTGAGCGGACCCGCGCCGAAGGCGCTCGCGCGGCCGCACCTGACGAGGGCGGGCTCGGGCTTCACGGCGCGGCTTTCGTGATCCTCGGCCGCCTCACCTACGGGCTCCTCCTCGTCGCGGTCCTGTCCGGCCTGGCCCTCGCTCCGTTCTGGTCGGCGGCCCGCCCCCTCGAGAGCCTCGAGACCCTGAACGGCGCCACCCCCTGGGGCTTCTGGCTGCGCGGCGTCCACGCCCTCTCGAGCTGGGGGTTCCTCCTCGGCACCCTCGCCCACCTCGTCGAGGTCCTCTCGAAGAAGACCGACGGCCGCCTCTCCCCCGGCGTCTGGTGGCGCTCCGTCGCCCTCCTCCCCGTCTCGATCCTCGCGCTCCTCGGCGGCTTCCTCATGCGCGGCGACGCCGAGGCGCAGGCCGCCCTCGCCGTCTGGCGCGAGGTCTCGGCGTCCATCCCCGTCGTCGGCCGCGCGCTCGCGGCGCTCCTGCTCGGTGTCCCCGGCTCGGACCTGGCCCCGGTCGCCCTCCACCACGCCGGCACCTTCACCCTCCTCGCGTGGCTCCTGACCGCCGAGCACGGAAAGACTCTCGCACCCGACCTGCGCTCCACGGTCCTCGCGGCGCTCGGGAGCTTCGCGGCGGCGGGCCTCCTCCCCGTCTCCCTGGGCCCCGCCATCGCACCGGCGGGCGCACTCCTCCTGGGTCCGTGGTACCTCCTCGGCCTCCAGGGTGCCCTCCTCCACCTTCCCGTCACCGCGGGCTGGCTCCTGCCGCTCTTCCTTCTCGCCGTCGTCGGCCTCGTCCGGCACGTCGACGGGCGGTGGCGCACGACGCTCCTCGCCGTCGCCGCCGCCTGGAGCGCTGGGTACCTCGCCTTCACGGTCCGGCTCCTCCTCGCCGCGCGCTGATGTTCCGGACGCGGTCGCTCGTCGCTCTCCTCCTCCTCGCCCTCGCCGGGCTCCTCGCCGCCCTCGGCCGCGAAGGGCAGCGGGAGGCGACGCGCGGCCGCGGCTCCGACCGCGCCGGCGGGAAGGTCGAGCGCTGCGTCACCTGCCACGTCCGCCCCGAGGAGGACCAGGGCGGCGCCCACGCGCGCGCCGCCGTCGGCTGCTCGTCCTGCCACCTCGGCAACGAGCTGGCCTTCGACAAGGCCCGCGCGCACGCCGGCATGGAGCCCGAGCCGGGCGCGCTCCGCACGGTCTCGCGCACGTGCGGCCGCGCCGGCTGCCACGTCCGCGAGGCCCGGCGCGTGTCGACGTCGCTCATGGCGCGCGCGAGCGGCATCGTCTCCGTCAACCGGTGGGTCTTCGGCGAGATCCCCGAGCCGCGCGGCACGGCGACGATGGCCGAGACCCTCGCGAAGGCCGACCCTTCTCCCGCTGAACGGCACCTCGGCAAGCTCTGCGCCGGCTGCCACCTCCACACCCTTCGCGAGAACCGCGACGACGCGATCCACGGAAACGGCAGCGGCTGCGCCTCCTGCCACGTCGCACGCAAGCTCCCCGGCGCCGTGCCGCGCCCGCACCCGGCGATCGACGCGCGCGTCACCGACGACCGCTGCCTCGGCTGCCACAGCCGGAGCGGGCGGATCGCGCTGACCTACGAGGGCCTCCACGAGGTGGAGAAGGACCAGGCCGGCGCCTGCGGCGACGCCGCCACCACGCTGCACGACGGCCGCCCCGCCTGCCGCGCCGAGGCCGACGTCCACCGCCTCGCGGGCCTCTCGTGTATCGACTGCCACCTCCACACCGACCTGATGGGCGACGGCCGCGCGTGGGAACACTCCGAGGAGCAGGTCGAGATCACCTGCGAGGCGTGCCACGGTCCCGCCCGGGGCGGCAGCGAAGGAAAAGAGACGACGTGGAGCGAGGTGACGGACCCGATCTCTCGCGACCTCCTCCGGCAGCGCGGCGAGACGCGCCCGCCGGACGAGCGCGTCCGCCTCGGCCGCCGCGGCACCCCCCTCTGGAACCTCCGCCCCTCGGGCGCCGGCTGGGTCACGCTCCGAAAGGGGCAGGGCGTCGCTCTCGCGACGAAACAGACGCCGATCGACCCGAACCATGTACTTCCCGGTCACGAGCGGCTGACGTGCAGCTCCTGTCACGCGGCCTGGGCGCCGACGTGCTCCACCTGCCACACGCGCTACGAGAGCGACGGCAGGCAGTGGGACTTCGCCCGCTCCGCCGAGACGGCCGGCCGCTGGGTCGAGACCTCCGACGGCTACACCGCCCGTCCCCCCGCCCTCGCCGTCCGCGCCGACGGCCGCATCGCTCCGGCCGTCCCCGGAATGGTCATGGACCTCGACGCGACGGCCGCGGGAGGGCCAAAGGGCTCCCGGCGCCTCTACTCGTCGTTCGATCCGCACTCCACCGGAAAGAAGGCGCGCGCCTGCGAGAGCTGCCATCTCTCGTCGTGGGCTCTCGGCCTCGGCACGGGGACGCTGTCGCTCACGGGATCCCGGCCCGCGTTCCGACCCGCGACGCCAGCCCCGGACGAGCCTCGAATGGCCTCCGACGCCTGGACCCACCTCGACGCAGAGCACCCCGGCGTCGGCACGCGCGTCGGCCTGCGCTCTCTCGACGCGAAAGAGCTCCGGCGGACGCTCGCCGTCGGAGCTTGTGTCTCGTGTCACAAGGATGCGCGCGATCCCGTCTGGAAGGACTTCGAGGCGTCGAATGCCCGGCTCGCGATCGGCAGAACGCGATGCGCGTTTTCCACGAAGGGCTGAGTCGCCTCGTCCGCTGACCGTGCCCTTCGGGCTCTTCCGCGACGTCGGATCAGAGCCGGTCCGGCTCCACGCGCTTCAGTCCCTCGAACCGGTCGAAGTCGCGGTCCCACGAGCAGATCGCCTCCGCGTCGTAGACCCGGCAGGCGGCAGCGTGAACGGCATCACGGGCACTGGCTTCCGGGCGCTCGTCGAGGAGACGGCGGGCCTCGTCGAGGACCTCGGCGGTGACCGGCAGGACGCCGGGAAACAGGGCCCGGGTCAGGTCGTAGAGCTGACGGCCCTGCTCCCATCTGCGCAGCGCGCGGTAGCGGTGGAGGATCTCCTGGAGAATCTCGGCGTCGATTCCGGCATCCACTTCGCCGCGGGCAATTCGGTCGAGCAGGTCCGCCGAGGGCCGCTTGAGGCGGTGCGCCGCTCCCGCGGCGTACATCAGGACGTTCGCGTCGACGAGGATCACCTCCGAAGCCTCTTCGCCGCCGGCACAGACTCGGCCTTCATCCCGGCCACGCTCGAGACGGGGAGCGAAAGCAACCGGATTCGCGCCGCGGCGTCGAGCCGGTCCGCTCCGCCCGTTGGCCCGTACAGGTCCTCGCACGCCTTTCGGACCAGCTCCCCGAGGCTCACTCCTTCCCGGGCCGCGACGCGGACCAGATGCTCGTGGAGGGGCGGGGGGAAGAGGATGGTCGTCTTTTTCGAAAGCTCCATAGGTGGCTCCCTATGTGGAGGAGTCTACGCCAGAGCTGGTCTCTCGGCGGCGGATGCTAGCCTTCCGCGATGAAGACCCGTCCTACCAGCCTGCCCTTCCGCCGCGGCCGGATCGCGCCGTCCGTCGTCTGTGTTCTGGCGTCCCTGGCGGCCCCGCGCCCGGCCGAGGCGTGCACGAACTTCCTGGTGACGCGCGGCGCCTCGGTGGACGGCTCCACGATGATCTCCTACTCCGCCGACTCGCACGTGCGCTACGGCGAGCTGTACCTGCGCCGCGGGGGAACCTGGCCCGCGGGCACCACCGTGAAGCTGTTCGACCGGGGGGACGCTCGGCCGCTCGGCGAGATCCCCCAGGCGGCGCAGACCTACAACGTGATCGGATTCATGAACGAGAACCAGGTGGCGATCGGCGAGAGCACGTTCGGCGGCCGCAAGGAGCTGGAGGACAAGACCGGGGTCGTGGACTACGGCAGCCTCATGTTCCTCGCGATGGACCGCGCGCGCACCGCCAGGGACGCCATCCGGGTCATCGCGGAGCTGGTTGCCGAGCACGGCTACGCGAGCACCGGCGAGTCGTTCTCGATCGGAGATCCCGACGAGGTCTGGATCATGGAGATCATCGGCAAGGGAACGGACCTCGTCCTCGACAGGAAGAGCGGGAAACGGCTGAACCGCGACAAGGGCGCGGTCTGGGTGGCGATCCGCATCCCCGACGGCCACGTCTCCGCTCACGCGAACCACGCCCGGATCACCACCTTCCCTCTCGAGAACGGGTCGACGTCGATCAGCTCCCGTCACCTCGAGAGGCTCTCCGACCCGCGGGTGGAGGTCGTCTACTCCCACGACGTCGTCGACTTCGCCCGCCGCAAGGGGTACTTCACCGGCCGGGACGAGGAGTTCCGCTTCGCCGACGCCTACGCCCCGATGGACTTCGGCGCCGCCCGCTTCTGCGAGGTCAGGGTCTGGAGCTTCTTCAAGGGCCTCTGTGCCGGCATGGACTCCTACCTCGACCACGTGAAGGGGAAGGACCTCGCCAACCGGCTCCCTCTCTGGGTGAAGCCCGACCGCAAGGTGACGGTGGCCGACCTCATGGCCGCCAAGCGCGACCACCTCGAGGGGACGGAGCTCGACCTGCGCCTCGACCCCGGCGCCGGACCGTTCGGCCTCCCCTACCGCTGGCGGCCCCTCACCTGGGAGCTCGAGGGGAAGACGTACGTCAACGAGCGCGCCACCGCCACCCAGCAGACCGGCTTCTCGTACATCGCCCAGATGCGCAAGTGGCTCCCCGCACCCATCGGCGGCATCCTGTGGTTCGGCGTCGACGACGCGGCGAGCACCGTCTACATGCCGATGTACTGCGGGATCACCCGCGTCCCCGAGAGCCTCGCCGAAGGGAACGGTGACCTCCTCGCGTACTCCGACACCGCGGCCTTCTGGACGTTCAGCAAGGTCGCCAACTTCGCCTACCTGCGCTACGACCTGATGAGCCAGGACGTGCGGCGCGTGCAGCAGGAGCTGGAGACGAAACACCTCGCCCAGGTCCCGGCGATCGACGCGGCGGCCGGTTCCCTCTTCGAGCGGGAGCCCGCGCGTGCCCGGGAGCTCCTCACCGACTACTCGTCCGCCGTCGCCACCGCGACGGTCCGGCGCTGGGAGGAGCTGTTCCGCTACCTCCTCGTCAAGTACATCGACGGCAACGTCAAGAAGGAGCGCGACGGGCGCTTCGAGCGCAACGAGTGGGGGTTCCCGAAGCCGCCCGCCCACCCCGGCTACCCGGAATCCTGGAAGCGCCGGGTCGTCGAGGAGACCGGAGAGAAGCTGCTGCAGCCGAAGTAAGGCAAGCAACGCCGGAACTGCGCGGTCTGCCCCTTCCATGGGCATTTCCATCGCTCTCCCGCGTTGATACTCTTCCCGATGGCATGCGGCTCCCCCCTGTTCGACTCCCGGAGAGCCCCGGGGCCGACGATGAGGCGGCAGTCCCTCCGGATCACGGGCAGCTGATCGGCCGGAGCTTCTACATCTACACGCGGGTCCGGACGGCCGTCGTCCTGGCCATCGCCGCGGCGGCCGTATTCGGCCGCCACGTCCTCGGCATGAACGCGATCGACGTGAGGCAGCTCACGATCCTGGCTGCGTTCATCACGCTCTACAACGTCGTGGCCTGGTTCTTCTTCCGGCGGTACCGGGATCCGGACGCGCCCGCGGAGAGCCTGTCCGTCCTCCTCTTTCTCACCTATGCCGCGGTGGTCCTGGACTTCATCGCCCTCACGGTCGCGATCTGGTTCGTCGGGGGCGCCCGCTCGCCATTCACCTCCTTCTACGTTCTCCACATGCTGGTGAGCTGCACGCTCCTCCCCCGAAGGGCCGCCCTCGCGCTGACGGCCCTCGCCTACGGCCTTCTCGTCGGCCTCGTCGCCGTCGAGTGGACGGGGCTGGCCACACCGACCATTCCGGTCGGCGCGGTCGCGGGCGCCGGGCCCCTGGACTCGCGATACGCGTTCACGATCCTCGTCGTCAACGGCTCGCTCTTCGCCATGAGCGCGTTCCTCCTCCTTGCGATCACGCGCTCGCTGCAGAACCTCGAGCAGCGGATGCGCCTCGCCAACCGCGAGCTCGCCCGCCTTTCCCAGCAGAGGAAGGACTTCCTCAACATCGCGGCCCACAACCTGACGGCTCCGCTCGGCGCGGTCACGATGCTCCTCGACAACATGCGAGGCGGTCTCGCGGGGGAGACGACCGAGAAGCAGCGGGACTGGCTCGACCGGAGCCTGAAGCGCCTCGCAGACCTCGCCGAGTTCATGAAGGGAATCCAGACGCTCGCGTCGCTCGAGAGCGACCTCATCAAGACGCAGTTCTCCCGCGTCGACCTCGGCGCGGTGGCGGGCCGTCTCGTCGACGAGTACGGAGACATCGCCGCGGAGCATGGACACGAGCTCGTCCTGGAGGTTCCCGAGAGAATCCCGCCCGTGGTCGGCCACGATCGGCTCCTCCAGGAGGCGCTCGTCAACTACGTGACGAACGCGATCAAGTACACGCCGAGCGGCGGGCGAATCGCCATGCGCGTCCTCTCGAAGCCGCCGATGGTGCGCGTCGAGGTGATCGACAACGGCATCGGGATCACGCCCGAGGACCAGGGCCGGCTCTTCCAGGAGTTCTTCCGGGTCCCGGGAGCCGGGAGCAAGCCGAACAGGGTCAAGGGGAGCGGCCTCGGCCTCTCCATCGTCCGGCGCGTCGTCCTCGCCCACGGCGGCCGTACCGGCGTCGAGAGCGAGCCCGGGAAAGGGAGCACCTTCTTCATGGAGCTCCCCGCCCTGGTCGAATGAGGCCGGGCTAGCGCCCCAGCTTCGTCTTCAGTACCGAGAGCAGCGTGGCGCGGTCGATCGGTTTCTGGAAGATGCCGTCGAGACCCATCGCGATGTGGTCGGCCGACAGGCTCATCCCCTCCCCGACGGAGCTCAGCATGTAGATCGGGGCCTTGTTCCCCAGGAGGCGCAGCTCCTTCACGAGGGCGGTTCCGGAATCCACTTCCTCCATCATCAGGTCGACGATCACGAGGTCGGGCCGGCATTTCTTGTAGACCTCGAGGCCCTCCTCGGCCGAGGCCGCCTCGGCCATCTCGTAGCCGTTGGCCTCCAGGATGACACGCAGGGCCTCGCAGAAGTCGGGGTCGTCGTCCACGTACAGGATGACCGGCTTGCCTTCAGGCATGATCTTCACCTTTCCGTCCGGTGCGGACGGCATTCCTGGCCACGCTCCCGTCGCTCAACGCGCGGTGCACGAAGTCCGACGCGGCGGCCAGGTTGCGCCGCGCCCCAGGGGAGAGAGTCTCGCCGAACTCGTTGAAGGAGTAGCCCCGGATCCCGAGCACCCAGCCTTCCGTCCGGCAGCCGAAGTGCTCGTGGGCGAGCCCCAGAAGGGCCTCCGGGGATACGGAGTGGGTCGTGAACGCCATCTCCCGGCGCGGCTCCAGGCGGCGAAACTCGAAGGGCGCCTCGCAGGCCGTGTCCGCGTCCGCGAAAACGACGACGTCGTGCCCGGCCACGAGCGCCGCGTCCTCGATCTGGAGCTGGTAGCCGGTCTCGATCGTGATTCCTGCTCCAGGGCCGCGTGAAGCGACCTCGCTGGCCAGCGCGGGACCGAGGCCGTCGTCCAGGCGGCCCGGGTTGCCGTACCCGTAGAGCAGAACCGTCGCCGTCATCCCCGGGTCCTGCGGTCGATCACGGCTCCGGAGGCGTCGACGAGCTCCACGGCCAGCGGCATCTGCCCGAGCGCGTGCGTGGCGCAGGAGAGGCACGGGTCGTAGGCGCGGATCGCCACCTCGATGTGGTTCAGGAGCCCCTCGGTGATCGTCTGGCCGTCGAGGTACTCGCGGGCCACGCTTTCCACCGCGCGGTTCATCGGCTCGTTGTTGCTCGTCGTGGAGACGATCAGGTTCGCCATGACGACCTGGTCGTCGTCGTTCACCCGGTAGTGGTGGAAGAGGGTTCCGCGCGGAGCCTCGACGATGGCGATCCCTTCGCTGCGGCGCGTCCCCTTGACCACGAGCTCTTCGCCCTGGAGGTCCGGGTCGTGGAGCAGCTCGTCGATCTTCTCGATCGAGTGCAGGAGTTCGATCATCCGCGCCCAGTGGTACGCCATCGTCACGGGGCTCGGCTTCCCGCCGGAGACCTCCTTGAACACCTTCCGCTCCGCCTCGGCGAGCGGCGTGTCGATGAAGTCGCACGCGCTGACGCGGGAGAGCGGGCCGACCCGGTACCAGCCGTTCTCCGGACCGAGGGCCTTCAGGAACGGGAACTTCATGTAGGACCAGGGCCGGACCTCTTCCGCGATGTGGTCGAGGTACGCCTCCGGCGCCACGTGATCGAAGATCACCCGGCCCTCGGCGTCGACCGCGCGGAGGCCCCCGTCGTACAGGTCCATCGCGCCGTCCTTCCGGACGAGGCAGACGTGGTTCGAAGGGAAGGAGCCGAACCCGGCCAGCGTGTCGATGTGGGCCAGCGTGTAGTCGCGGGCGATCTTCACCGCCGCGAGGCTCCAGGCACGGTTCTGGTCCAGGTCGGCGAGGAGCTCGTCCCGCTCGGCGAGGCTGAGGTTCTTGTTGATCCCCCCGGGAATGGCGCCGGTCCCGTGGACTTTCTTCCCGGCGGTGGCCTTGATGATCTCCTGGCCGTACTTCCGCATCAGGATTCCCTGCCGGGCCAGCTCGGGGTGCATCGCGGCCACGCCGAGCACGTGACGGGACGCGACGTCGGACCCGAAGCCGAAGAGGAGGTCGGGGGACGCGAGGTGGAAGAAGTGGAGAGCGTGGGACTGATACGTCTGCCCGTAGTGCATCAGCCGCCGCATCTTCTCGGCCGTCGGCGTCAGGTTCTCTCCGCCGACGATCCTGTCGACCGCCTTGGCCGCACAGAGGTGGTGGCTGACCGGGCAGATTCCGCACAGGCGCTGCACGGCCACCGGCATCTCCCAGTAGGGCCGGCCCTGGATGAAACGCTCGAATCCCCTGAACTCCACGACGTGGAACCGGGCGCGGGCCACGTGGCCCGCCTCGTCCATCAGGATCGTGACCTTGCCGTGGCCTTCGACCCGGGTGACGGGCTCGATGACGATCTTCTTTCCGCCGCTTGCTTGCATCGTGGGCCTCAGTCGTACTTGATCAGCTCGTACGGGAGCTCGACGGAGGTTCCTCCGAGCAGGGCCGTGAGCGTCTTCCAGAGGGTGTCGGCGCTCGGGGGACAGCCCGGGATGTGGTAGTCGATCCGGACGACCTCCTGGGCCGGGTAGACCTTGTCGAGGAGCATCGGGATCTCCGGGTCGTCGGGGATGCGGCCTCCCGGGTTGAAGACGGAAGGGCCGTCCACGTAGGCTTCCCTCAGGCACTCTTCCAGCGGGACCAGGTTGCGCAGCGCGGGGATTCCGCCCATGGTGGCGCAGTCCCCGACGGAGACGAGGACGTCGCACTGCTCGCGGAAACGCCTGAGGACGTGGACGTTCTCGGCGTTCGCGCACCCCCCCTCGATGAGGCCGACCGCGCAGCGGGCGGTGAAGTCCTTGTGGTCGTTGATGGGGGACTTGTCGAACTCGACGAGCTCGGCGAGGGCGAGGATCCGCTCGTCGATGTCCAGGAGCGACATGTGGCAGCCGAAGCAGCCGCACAGGGACGTCGTGGCGATCCGGGGCTTGCTCATGCGCGTCCCTCCTCGGCCACCGGCGCCTCGGGGACGACCGGGGCGCCGCCGATCGGCACCTTGTCGTAGAGCCGCTGTCCCACGGGCACCGCGAAACCGACACGCTTTCTGAGGAGAGCGCCCACGGGGCAGACGTCGAGCGCCTGGTCCGTCACGTCGGCGTCCGTGTCGCGAAGCCGCGTCCCGGAGCTGACCGCGATCCTCTTGTGCGGACCCCTGCCGACGAACCCGAAGACCTCCTTCTTGTCGAGGTCCCGGGAGGCGCGGACGCAGCGAGAGCAGAGGATGCAGCGGTTGTGGTCGATGAGGATGTCCGGGTGCGAGGCGTCGACGTCCCGGACCGGGAACTGGAACTCGAGCTGGGGAGCCGCGATCGCGAACCGGTAGCCCAGGGCCTGCAGCTCGCAGTTCCCGCTCTTCTCGCACGACATGCAGAAGTGGTTGCCCTCGACGAAGAGCATCTCGAGGAGGAGCTTCCTGTGGGCGTTCACCTCTTCGGTGTCGCTCTCCACGATCATCCCGGGGCTGGCCGGGTAGGTGCAGGCCGCTACGGAGCGGCCGTTCGCCTTGACGGTGCAGACGCGGCAGCTGCCGAACGGCTCGAGCCCCGGCTTGTGACACAGCCTGGGGATGTAGATCCCGGCCGCATCCGCCGCTTCGATGACGGTCTGGCCGGGAACGAGCGGGATCTCCCGGCCGTCGAGGGTGAATCGCGGACCTTCGCTCATCGGGCTCCTCCGGTGCGGATTCGGGCTGCCTCCCGGGTGGAGGCTTCCAGATCGAACGATCGGCGGAACTTCTTCGGATCCTCCTTCACGAGGGAGTCGAAGAGGGGGCGGAAGCTCGCGAGCGTCGTCAGGACGGGATTGAAGGAGGTCTGCCCCAGGCCACAGCGGCTCGTGGCCTTCATCGTCCGGGCAACCTCCTCGAACTGGACGAGGTCGGAGGGCTCGCCGCGGCCCGCGAGGACCTTGTCGAGGCCCCGGCGGAGAAGGCCGTTCCCGACGCGGCAGGGCGTGCAGAAGCCGCAGCTCTCGTCCTCGAAGAACTCCATGTACAGCCGTGCGATCTCGATCGGGTTGCGGTCCGGGCCGAAGACGGCCATCGCGCCGCCCGTCGCCAGGTCGTCGTAGCAGATCGTCCGGTCGAACTCGGAAGGCCCGACCATCCGGCCGCTGGGCCCTCCGATCTGGACGGCCTGGGTCTCGCGGCTGTCGGCCATCGTCAGGACGTCTCGGAGGGTCACCCCGAAGGGGACCTCGTAGACACCGGCCATCCCGACGTCGCCGGAGATGCTCAGGAGCTTGCTCCCGGCGCTCTGCTTCGTCCCGTACTCGGAGAAGGTGGCCGGGCCGGCGTCCAGGATGCGGGCCACGCAGGCGAGCGTCTCGACGTTGTTCACGATGGTGGGACAGCCGAGGTAGCCCTTCTGTGCCGGGAAGGGAGGCCGGTTGCGGGGATCGCCCCGGAGGCCCTCGCAGGAGTTCAGGAGCGCCGACTCCTCGCCGCAGACGTAGGCGCCCGCTCCCATCTGGATCCGGATGTCGAAGTCGAAGGAGTGCCGGGCCGCGATGCTCTTGCCCAGGAGGCCCTCCGCCCGCCGCTGGGCGAGGACGTCCTCGAGAAACCGCCGGAGGTACGCGTACTCGGCACGGAGGTAGAGGATTCCCTCCCTGGCCCCGATCGCGTAGCCGGCGATCGTCATCCCGGCGAAGACGCGGTCCGGAAACTCCGTCAGGAGCACCCGGTCCTTGAAGGTGCCCGGCTCGCCCTCGTCCGCATTGCAGACCAGGAACTTCCTCGGGCCGGGCGCGGCCCGCGCCATCTCCCACTTGATGCCCGTGGGGAAGCCGGCGCCGCCGCGGCCCCTCAGGCGAGCCGCCTTGACCGAGCGAATCACCTCGGTCGGGCTCATGGCCGCGGCCTTCCGGGTGGCCTCCCCGTGATGGTGCTCCGTGAGGACGATGGGGCCGGCCTTCCGGATGTGGTTCTCCACCATCGACCGGACGAGAGGGTGGCCGTTGTTCCCGTCGCCGAGCTTCTTCACGAGGCGATCCGGGGACATGTGCGCCCTCAGCTCCGCGACGATCTCCCGGGCCTTGTCGGTCGAGAGGTCGGTGACGGGCGTCTCGTTCACGAGGGCGGCCGGAGCGTGGTCGCTCATCCCGATGCAGGCCGTCCGCTCGAGAGAGAACGCCCCGTCCGTCGTCGTCCCGCCGACCGGGATACCGAGCTCGTCGGAGAAGGCCTTCAGGACGCGGTCGTGGCCGAAGAGCCGGTCGACCGGGTCGTCGCACAACCGGATGACGACTCTCCCCTTCGGCTTCTCGGAGAGGAAGGAGTAGAAGGAGACGAGGCTCCGGGCCGTCGGCCGGGAGACACCCAGGTGCGTGTGGATCCCGTCGATGGCCTCGGCCGAGACGCACCCGAAACGGGCCTGGATCTCGCGAGCAACGTCCATGAGCCGCGATGGTTCGTTTCCCACGGACGCGCAGACCTCGACGATGGCGTTTTCGAGAGAGGTGCTCATCTTTTTCCTCGGTTCAGAGGCCGAGCCTCGCGGCGCGGTCCTTCACTGGCAGAGCTCACGGACAGGGTCGGGGGGAGAGCCCCGACAGGAGGGTCGTGCCTGCGTGACCGCAGCCGTGGACGTCCAGAGATTCTCAAGAGAGTCTCTTTCCCCCGGTCCCGCCGGCATACCGGGTGCCAGACCGTTCGTGGAATCCGTTGTCCCTGTACCGGCGCCTTGGAATTCTACCGCCAATCGCTCTGGAATACCCGTGTCGAGAAGTCCGCCGGGCAGGACGCTCCTGACGGCGCTGTATTCTTCGCCTCCGGCAGTGTTTCTCTTCTCGCTGCTTCAAGCGCGAGATCCGACTGACCAGACGGAGCCGGACATCGATGATCCTTCAGAAGCTCGGTAATCGGCTGGCATTACATGGCGTCCTCCTCACCTGGACGGTGGGTGGGCTCGTTGGGTTCGTCGGATACAGGCTGATGGTCGACGCGGTGCAGCGGGAGGCCGTGGCCCGCGTCGAGGATGCCGTGCGGGTCGGGCAGCGCGTTCTGGCGAACGAGTTCGCCAGCTTCGACCTCGACGGCTCGGCCCCGCCGGAGGTCCGGCGGTGGAAGCTGACGATTCGGGAGACCGAGCCCGCCGGCCCGATCGCCACGCTCTTCCGCGAGGCCCGGGAGAAGGGCCGGGCCGAGGGGTTCGCCCTGCTTCCGGACGGGCTCTCGATGGTCGTCGTGCGCCGCGCCCGCGACGGCAGCCTCCGGGCCGCGACGATGTCCCTCAGGGACGAGAGCAAGCTGCCCGACCTCATTCGCGACATCGTGTTCGGACCGGACGCCACCGCTGAGGGCGGGGGCACGATCACCCTCTTCGAGGGCGACGTCCGAATCGCGACCAACGTGACGCTCCCGGACGGGAGGCGGGCCGTGGGCACCCGCGCCGCCCCCGACGTGGCCCGCCGGGTTCTCGAGGAAGGCGGGGACTGGAACGACCGGGCCTACGTCGTCGACCGCTGGAGGATCAGCTCCTACCGGCCCATCCACGACGCGGACGGTGCCGTGGTCGGGATGCTCTACGCGGGTCTGGACGAGGCCCCGTACGTCGCCGAGCGGGAGCGCAGCATTCGGCTCTTCGCCCTTTCCATTCTCGCGCTCATGCTCGCGGTGTCCGTCGAAGGGTGGATCGCGGGGCGGCGTCTGGCGCGGCCTCTGACTCGCCTGACGTCGGCAGCCACGGCACTGGCCCGGGGGGAACGCGAGCACATCGACGTCGCGACCGGGGACCCGGAGGAGATCCGCGCGCTCGCGGTCTCGTTCAACCACATGAGCGGCGAGATCCACGCCCAGACGGCGGCCCTCGAGGCGAGCCGGCAACGCGCCGAGAGGGCTCTCGCGGACTACCTCGAGATCCTGGGATTCGTCGCTCACGAGCTGAAGAGCCCGATCGCGGGCGCACTGACCCAGCTCTCCCTGATCGAGGACGGCGACCTCGGAAAGGCCCCGGAGGAGTTCGCCCGGCCCCTGGCGGCGCTTCGCCGCTCGCTCGACTACGGTCGCGAGATCGCGCAGAGCTTCACCCAGCTGAGCCGGGCCGAGAGCGAGGGCTTCGCCCCGAACCCGCGCCTGCTCGCGGATTTCTCCAGGGAAGTGGCCGCGCTGGCCGCCGACGATCTCGCTTCCGAAGCGGTCCAGCGTCGGATGCACGTGATCGTCGAAGGCGGACCGGCCTCCGCCTGGGGCGATCCGGACCTCCTGCGGGTGGTCCTGGACAACCTCATCGGGAATGCCGTGAAGTACGGCGAGGAGGGGACGGACGTCCTCGTGAACCTCCGCCCGGTCGGAGCCGGCCTCCGGATCGAAGTGACCAATCGCGGAATCGGGATTCCCGTCGAACGATACCCGGAGCTCTTCGAGAAATTCCATCGTCTCCAGGACCCGCGGCTCCGCTCGCGCAAGGGCACCGGCGTCGGGCTCTACCTCGTCAAGCGCATCGTCGAGCTTCACGGCGGGACCGTCGGCATCGAAGGGGAATACGGACAGTGGATCCGCTTCTGGTTCGAGCTTCCGGCGCCCCCGGCGCTCGCCGAACGGAATCCTGCGGAGGCCCCTCGGGCGGACGTGGGGCTCTAGGCGCGCGCCGCGTTTCTCCAGTAGCGCATCAGCCCGGTCACGTTCATCGCGAACGGCAGCGCGTAGCCGTACTCCACGAGCCCCTCCTCCGAGACGCCCGCATCTCGGAGCCGCCCCGTGAGCCAGGCCACGAACTCGGGGACGATCGCGGCCTCGTCCTTCCCCTCGTCCATGCGGGACTTCACCCAGCCCGCCCAGGCCGAGAGCTCCCGCTCGAGGGCGTCGAGGTGCTCCTCCACGTCGTCGAACCGGTCGAAGTGGGTCGGGTAGAGCGCCACCGGCTTCAGCTCGCGCAGGCGCGCGATCGAGGCCCGCCAGACCGGGAGATCGATGTCGGGAGGAGGTGTCGGCGGGAGGACCGGCCCGCCGGCGACCCTCACGCCGCCGACGTCGCCGGTGAAGGCGACGCCGTCGACGAGGTACGCGTTGTGGTGAATGGCGTGCCCCGGCGTCGCGACGACGCGGACGTCCGCGTCTCCCACGCGAATCACCTCGCCGTCCTCCGTCGGCCGGAGCCGCTCGGGAGGAATCGGCTCGAGCGTCCCCCAGAGCTCGTCCATCTTCTCCGCGTAGATCCGCTTCGCCGAGGCGAGGAGCTTCGACGGATCGGCCAGGTGCGGCGCCCCCTTCGGGTGGACGTGGACCATCGCCCCTTCCCGCGCCATACGCCACGCCCCGCCGGCGTGGTCGAGGTGGATGTGGGTGAGGAAGACCGTCTTCACGTCCCGCGGCGCCAGGCCGTGCCGGGCGAGGCCCGCGACGAGGTTCGGGAAGGTCGAGTCGGGCCCCGTTTCGACGAGAGCGGCGTCGCCGTTCGACTCGATGAGGTAGGACGCCGTCGTCCGCTGCCGGCCGTGACCGAGGTCGAGCGTGTGAATCTTCGTCGTGCTCACGCCCCGATCTTGCCCCAGGCTTGGGGTCAGGTCTTGATTTTCTATTCTGCGAGCGGCGAGCAGATTGTAGAATGCA
>CALBDV010000578.1 GCA_937927565.1 uncultured Holophagales bacterium | reverse complement strand
GCGGACCGAGCAGCTGAAGGTCGCGCAGCAGAAGCTGATGCAGGCCGACCGCCTCTCCTCCCTCGGCCAGCTCTCGGCGAGCGTGGCGCACGAGATCAACAACCCGCTCTCCGGCGTCCTCAATCTCTCGATGCTCATGCAGCGGATCCTGAAGGACGACGGCATCCCGAAGGGGCGGGAGGCGGAGTTCCGGAAGTACCTCGACCAGGTGGCCACCGAGACGGCCCGGACGGGACGCATCGTCTCCGACCTCCTCGCCTTCTCGCGGCGGAGCAAGGCCCACCGGTCCGACGTCGACCTGAACGCGGTCGTCGGGACGACCCTCTCCCTCGTCTCGCACAAGCTGAAGCTGATGAACGTCGAGGTCGCCTGCGCCCTCGACGCCGCGCTCCCGCACCTCCTCGCCGACGGCTCCCAGCTGCAGCAGGTCGTCATGAACCTCGTCCTGAACGGGGCCGAGGCGACCCGGACCCGTGGGGCCGGTCACCTCCGCGTCGCGACGCGGGCCAGCGAAGAGAAACGGGACGTCCTCCTCGAGGTGAAGGACGACGGAGAAGGGATGAGCCCCGAGCTGAAGGAGCGGATCTTCGACCCCTTCTTCACGACGAAGGACGAAGGCAAGGGGGTCGGCCTCGGCCTCGCCGTCGTCTACGGCATCGTTCAGGCGCACGGAGGCGAGATCGAGGTCGAGAGCGTCCCCGGCAGCGGGACCCTCTTCCGCGTCACCCTTCCCGTGCGCAGGGATGCGCCCGCCGCTTCCGCGTGAGCGTCATCGCAGTGGTCGCGATCGGCACCCCGGACGACGAGGTCCTCTCTTCCGTCGAGCCGGCCGTCGCGGGTGCGTTCGGCCGGGAGGTCCGGCGGCTCGAGCCCCTCGCCGAGCCGGCCGGCTCCCTCGACGCAGCCCGGGGCCAGTGGAATGCGCCGGAGATGCTGAAGACGCTCCTGGCCGCGCGGCCCGCCTCGGCCGAGCGGATCCTCGGCGTCACGGGGAGGGACCTCTTCATCCCGGTCCTGAGCTTCGTCTTCGGCCAGGCACAGATGGACGGCCCGACGGCCGTCATCTCGCTCGCCCGGCTCTCACAGGCCTTCTCGGGGCTTCCCGAGGACCGGCCGCTCCTCCTGCAGCGCGCGCGCAAGGAGGCGCTCCACGAGCTGGGCCACACCTTCGGCCTCGTCCACTGCCCGGACGCGGCCTGCCCCATGTCACTGTCGACGGGCGTCGTCCAGGTGGACCGCAAGGGAGAGGCGTTCTGCGCCTCGTGCGCGGCGCTCGTCAGGGAAAGGACCCCGGTGGCACCGCCGCCGGAAGGGAGGACTCGATGAGAGCGACGTGGCGGATTCTCGTCATCGACGACGAGGCGGTCATGCGCGAGTCCCTCGCGGCCTGGCTCCGCGAGGACGGCTACGAGGTGGACACGGCCCCCTCCGGCCGCGAGGGAATCGACAAGGCGCGGGCGACCGACTACGCCATCTACTTCGTCGACCTGAAGATGCCGGGGGGGATCGACGGCATCGAGACGATGATGGAGGTCAAGAAGCTCCGGCCCGACGCCTCCATCGTCATCATCACGGCCTACGCCACCGTCGATACCGCGATCACGGCGATGAAGGAGGGAGCGCTCGAGTACATCGTCAAGCCCTGCAACCCGCAGGAGATCTCGCTCCTCGTCACCCGGATCATCAAGGTGAGGAAGCTCCAGCGCGAGAACGAGATCCTGCGCCGGCGCCTCTCCGGCCGCTGGCACTTCCACGACCTCATCTCGAAGAGCCCGCGCATGCAGGAGATCTTCGGCCTCGTCAAGGACGTCGCCAGTCTTCGGAGCACGGTCCTGATCACGGGAGAAAGCGGCACGGGGAAGGAGCTGATCGCGCGGGCCCTCCACTTCTCGGGCGAGAGGGCCGAGAAGCCGTTCGTCGGCGTCTCCTGCGCGGCCCTGACCGAGTCGCTCCTGGAGTCCGAGCTCTTCGGGTACGAGAAGGGGGCCTTCACGGGCGCCGCCGAGAGGCGCAAGGGGAAGTTCGAGCAGGCCGCGGGCGGGACGATCTTCCTCGACGAGATCGGCGACATCTCGCCGAAGGTCCAGGTCGACCTCCTCAGGGTCCTGCAGGAGCGGCGCTTCTTCCGGGTCGGAGGGAGCGAGGAGGTCTCGGTCGACGTCCGCGTCGTCGCCGCGACGCACGTCGACCTGGCCGAGGCGGTGAAGGAGTCGCGTTTCCGCGACGACCTCTACTACCGGCTGAACGTCGTCGCGATCCACCTCCCGCCGCTGCGGGAGCGACCGGAGGACATCCCGCTTCTGGCTCGCTCCTTCCTCGAGCGCCTCTCGCACGAGCTGGGCAAGGAGGCCGAGGACCTCTCCGAGGGGGCCCTCAAGGCGCTCCTGGCCCACCGCTGGCCGGGGAACGTCCGCGAGCTGGAGAACGCCGTCGAGCGGGCGCTCGTCACCGCGAAGGGACGCATCCTGACCGAGGACGACTTCGCCTTCCTGCGCCCCGTCTCCGAGGTGGCGCCCGGCTGGAGCGTCCCCACGCACCTGCCGCTCTCCGACGTCGAGAAGACGGTGATCGCGGCCACGCTCCGCCGGAACGATGGGAACGTGAAGGAGACGGCCGCCGTCCTCGGCATCGACAGGTCGACCCTGTACGACAAGCTGAAGAAGTACGGGATCGAGCGACCCTGAGCCCTGGACCCATCCACGCCCGGCGTCGGCTCGGTCCCCACAGGAAGAGAGCATGAAGACCATCGGATTGATCGGCGGCATGAGCTGGGAGTCGACCGTCCCGTACTACCGGGAGATCAACGAGCTCGTGAGGCTTCGCCTCGGGGGCCTCCACTCCGGGCGCGTGGCCCTGTACAGCGTCGACTTCGCCGAGATCGAGCCGCTCCAGCGGACCGACCGCTGGGACGAGGCGGGCGAGGCCCTTGCGAAGGCCGGGAGGGCCGTGGAGGCGGCGGGAGCGGACTTCATCGTTCTCTGCACGAACACGATGCACAAGGTCGCCCCGGCGATCGCGGCGGGCGTCTCGATCCCGCTTCTCCACATCGCCGATCCGACGGCAGACGCCGTGAAGCGTGCCGGAATCCGCACGGTCGGCCTGCTCGGGACGCGCTTCACCATGGAGCAGGACTTCTACCGCGAGCGGCTGGAGAGCCGCCACGGCCTCGAGGTCCTCGTCCCGGAGGCGGACGGCAGGGAGGTCGTGCACCGGGTCATCTACGAGGAGCTGTGCCGCGGCGTCGTCACGGAAGCTGCCAGGGCGCAGTACCGGGAGGTGATCGCCGGCCTCGTCCGGAAGGGGGCCGCCGGCATCATCCTGGGCTGCACCGAGATCGCGATGCTCGTGTCGCCATCCGACTCCCCCGTGCCCGTCTTCGACACGACCCGCCTCCACGCGGCGGCCGCGGTCGACCTCGCGCTCGTCGAGGCGTAGGGGCCGGACGGGGAAACGCCCGCCCGGTCCCGTGAGCGGAACCGGGCGGGCCGAGGATCGCCGGGAGTCCGGGGACGGAGGGTGGAGTCACGCCCTCGGTCCCCGCCTGCGAATCACGCCTCGAGGAGCATCTCTCCGAGCACCCGGTCGCGGTCCTCCTCGGGGATCGCCTTCGAGAGATCGTCCACGGGAAGGCCGCCATCGGCGAGGGCCGGGACACCACGGGCGCCGGAGATCGCGAGCTGGAGGCGGTCCAGCTCACGCGAGAGGAACGCGGCGGCCTCGCGGCCGGAGAGGAGTGCGCGCGTGTCGAGAGGGCCGTCGGGCCGCACGCGGAGGAGGAAGCCCCTCCCGAGGCCTCCCGTCTCGACGACCTCGCCCGACACGGGCGAGACGACGCGGACGCGGGCCTTGCCGGCCTTCAGGCGGAAGGCGGGGCCGTTCTCGGCAAGGCGTTCGCCGACGGCGGGAAGGTCGAGGGTGTCGGACTTGCCGACGAGGCGCGTCGCCAGGTCGTCGAGGCCGAGGGTGACGGTCCCGTCCTCCTCCTGCTTCAGCCAGGCGTGACCGCGGTGGTAGAGGCGGTCGGCCAGGACGAAGAAGCCGCCGGTGTCGATGGACGGGAGCGGCTTCGCATCGGCCACGAGACGGGCGTGCGTCTCGCACCCCTTGCAGTCGAAGGCGCGCTCGCAGTGGCGGCCCGGCAGCTCTCCGGTCAGTGCGTGGCGGCAGCTGCGCGCCGAAGCGGGCAGCTCCTCGAACTCCTCGTGCCAGAGGATCGAGGCGGCCTGGCCGCGGGCGACGGCGCGCCGGGCCGAGACGATTGCGAAGGCGAGCGTCCCGAGGGCGGTCACGAGGACGAGCGCGAAGGCGCCGAGGAAGATCACGTTCGCCGGGTCGAGGATGAAGTCGGTGTTGCCAGGGAGCATCTCGAAACCTCCGTCAGCCCTTCGTCGCCAGCTCTCGCTCTTCGGGGAAGAGGTTGAGCCAGCGGAAGGAGATCGAGTAGAGAAGGACGCCGTAGCCGAGGACGGCGAGGAAGGCCGCGATCTCCTGCCAGCTGGGCGAGTAGGAGAGGAAGCTGTCGAACGGGAGCGAGGGGAGGGCGAGGGTCTGGATCGTCATGATGTAGCGGTTCAGCACGACGCCCGCGCAGGCCATCGCTGCGGCCAGGACGAGGAGTCCCGTCCGCGCGCGGACGCGCCGCGAGAGGAGCATGACCGCGGGGACGAGGCCGAGGAGGACGACCTCGGCGAAGAGGACCCAGGTGCCGAACGGCGGATGCGCGTAGAAGGACGAGACCTGGACGCCGGTCTTCGGGCTCGTCGAGTTGATCCAGACGAGGGAGTCGATCCCCTTCAGGACGACGTAGACGAGGAGGAGCCAGCCCGAGATCTTCGCGAGCGTCTGGAAGACCTCCGGGGAGACGAGGCGCTTCTTCGAGACCTTCCCGACGAGCCAGGTCGTCAGGAGGATGAAGCTCGGGCCGACGGCGGCGGCCGACAGGATGAAGAGGAAGAAGGTCGTCGGCCAGATGCCGATGTGCTCGCGGAACGCGAACGGGTTGCCGCGCAGGACGCCGTAGAGCCCGCCGAGGGAGCCCTGGTGGAAGAAGGAGAGGAGCGTCCCGATCCCGGCGAAGACGACCATCACCTTGTGGAGCTGGTTCTCGAGGACGAGGAGGCCCGGGACCTCCTTCAGCCGCCGGTTCTTCAGGACGAGAGGCGCGTACTCGATGGCGAGGACCGAGAGGTAGAGAGTGAGGCAGAACGTCACCTCGGCCAGCATCGAGTGGACGTTCGGGTGCCAGAACGTGAACCAGGCGCGCAGCGGCTGGCCGACGTCGACCATCAGGATCCCGACCGCGCCGCTGTAGCAGATGAAGCCGATGACGACCGCGCTGTTGATGACGGCCTTCAGCTCCTTCTTCTTCAGGATGTAGAGGAGGAAGCCGGTGAAGAAGGCGCCCGCGCCGAGGGCGATGACGGTCAGGTCGAGGTAGATCCAGAGGCCGAACGCGAACCGGTTGTCCATGTTCGTCTGGTTCAGGCCGACGGCGAAGCAGAGGTAGACCGCGTAGAGGCCGAGCGCGAGGAGGGCGGCCCACGGGACGAGCCAGAGGAGGAAGCGGGGAAGGGGCGTCCTCTTCAGGCCGCGGCCGATCAGGGTGTCATCCACGCGTCACCCCCGTGCGCGACAGGCGCTCCCGGACGGCGGGGTCCGAGGAGCGATAGAGGACCTTGGGTCCGGTGCCGAGCCCGGCCAGGAGCCGGAAGCTCTCCGGGTCCTTCGCGAGCCGGGCGACCTCGCCCTTCTCGTCGGCCGCGTCGCCGAAGGAGAGCGCCCGCGAGGGGCACGCCTCGACGCAGGCGGGGACGTAGTCGGCCGGGTCGATCTCGGCCTGGCCGGCGGCCGAGGCTTTCGCCCGGGCGGCCTGGAGACGCTGGACGCAGAAGTTGCACTTCTCGACGACGCCGCGGGTCCGGATCGAGACGTCGGGGTTCAGGGTCGCCTTCATCCCCTCGGGCCACTCCGGTGTCCACCAGTTGAAGGAGCGGGTGTGGTAGGGGCAGGCGACCATGCAGTAGCGGCAGCCGAGGCAGCGGACGGGGATCTGGGCCACGATGCCGGTCCGCGGGTCGTACTCGATGGCGCGCTGCGGGCAGACGTCGACGCAGGGCGGGTTGTCGCACTGCTGGCAGGGGATCGGAACGAAGGTCGACGGGCCGTCGCCGGCCGCCGCGGCCTCGTGGACACGCATCCAGACGGTGCCGGTCCGCTCGGTCGCCTTCTCGGCGGCCGGCGGGATGTTGTTCTCCACCGCGCACGCGGTGCCGCACGCGCCGCAGCCGGTGCAGCGGTCGAGGTCGACGACGAGCGTGTAGCGGTGCGCGGGAAGGGAGGTGGTGTGCTTCGAAGTGTGCATGACGTCAGGCCCTGGCGGCAGTGGGGATCGCGGCGGCGGGCGCGCTGAAAAGGGCCGTCTCGCGGGTCAGTTTCGTGAGAAGGAGGGACGGGGGAGCCGCAGAGACGGCCACCCGTGGGAGGGACGCGAGGCTCGCCGGAAGGGCCGTAGGCGCGCCGAGGGCGGTCTCGAGGAGACGTGGGGCCTCGCCGTCCTTCAGGAGGGCGAAGCGTCCCTTCGGCTCGGGGGTCGCGTCGTCGACCCAGCAGGCGCCGCGCGCGAAGAGCTCGCCGAGGGCGTCGGGGGAGGCGACGTCGCCAACCGCGACGAACGAGGCGGCGGCCGGGTCGTAGAGACGGCCGCGCCTGGCCGCGAGGAGCGCGGCGGAGCGTGCGCCGGCGGCGGGAGCCGGCAGGGAGAGCCCCGCGGCCTCGGCGGCCTCGCGCAGGATCTCCTCCGGAAGCGCGAGGTCCTTCGGGGGCGAAAGGAGGGCGGGGGCGAAGGCGAGGGTCGCGAAGGGCGCGTCGGCCGGCCCTTCGAGCTCGATCGACTCCTCGAGCGGCGCCGGGCCGGGGATGAGGAGCGTCGCCTTCTCGCCGAGGCCGGCGCGGAAAGGAGAGAAGCTCACGACGAGGGCGTCGGCGGCGAGGGCCCGCTCGAGGCGCGCCCACGGCACCATCCCTTCCGCCACCGTTGCGTCGAGGAGCAGGAACCCGACGGAGCCGTCGGGAAGGGCATCGAGCGAGGTCGCGGCGGCGAGCTTCGCGTCGCCGTCCGTCTCGCGGGGCGCCTCGCTGCGGACCGGGAGCGCTCCGAATGGGGCGCCGAGGAGGAGGTTCAGGGCTGCGATCGCCGCCTCGGTCTCCCCGGAGAGAGGTCCGGCCGTCGGGTCACCACCGAGGACGAGGGCGGGCCGGTTCGCGGCGAGGTCGCGCGCGAGCGCGGTGACGACGCCGGCCCCGACGCCGGTCTTCTGCTCGACGAGGGCCGGGGCGAAGCGCGCCGAGAGTGCCGCGAAGTCGGCGAGGCCCGTCGTCCGCGCTTCGAGGAACGCCGCGTCGGCGAGCTTCTCGTCCAGGAGCACGTGCGCGAGGCCGAGGGCGAAGGCGGCCTCGGTCCCGGGGGCGATCGGGATGTACCGGTCGGCGAGGGCGGCGCTCCGGCCACGGGTCGCCTCGACCTGGATCACCTCGATCCGCTCGGCGGCCGGACGTCGGCGGCTCTCGGCGCGCAGTCGCGCGAGGAGGCCGGGCGTCCCGGCGTCGGTGAGGACCGGCGTTCCGAAGGAGACGACGCGGCGCGCCTTCGAGAAGTCGACGCCGAGCGCGAGGGCGCCGCCGTCGAACCTCTTTGCGAGCGCTTCGAGCGAGAGGGCGGCTCCGGCCGCGGGGGGCGTGACGTAGAGGCCGCCGGTCGCCGCCGCGAGGGCCCGGTACGTGCGCGAGAGGCTCCGTCCGGGGCGGCCGTCGACGACGGCGAACGTGCGCTTCGGATCCCTGCCGCACGCGGCGAGGGCGGCCGAGAGGGCCGCCGTCGCGGCGGCGCGGTCGATCCGCTCACGCTTCCCGCCCGAGACGCGCTCGGGGTGGTTGGCGCGGAGCGGGTGCTTTGCGAGGTGGTGGGCCGTCAGGCCGAGCGGGCAGAGGCCGCCGTCGCTCGCCGGGTGGCCGGGGACGGCCGCGAAGCCGACCGGCTGCGCCCCGAAGCAGCGTGCCTTCAGGCCGCAGGAGGCGGGGCAGAGCGCGCACGACGTGAAGCGGAACGCGAGCGGCCCGGCGGGTCGCGGCGTCGGCGTCGGCGGCTGCTGCGTCCAGATCGAGAGGTCGTCCAGGAGCTTCCAGGGGACCGGCGAGAGGGCGATTCCGGCGACGGCGCCACCACCGGCGAGGAAGAGGTCACGGCGGGAGAGCTCGAGCTTCATGCCGTCCCCTTCACTTGTGGCAGTCGAGGCAGGCGCTCTCGCGTCCGCCCGCGCGGTGGCACTGGATGCAGTCGGACATCTTCATTCCCTGCCACTCTTTCCGGCCGACCCTCGCGATGGACGGGCCCCAGATGTCGCGCGAGTAGCCGGAAAGGCGGTTCACCACGTACGCCTTCGTCGCGGTCGACTCGCCGTGGGGGCCGTGGCAGCGTGCGCAGGCGAGCTTGTCGCCCGTCACGTGCGGCGCGTGGGGGAAGTAGACGTTGTCGGGCTGGCGGGCGTGGACGAGCCACGGCACCTCGCGCCCCGGCTCGACGTAGCTGGCGACGAGCGCGTTGATGCCCGCGTTGTCGCCCTTCTCGGCGTGGCAGCCGGCGCACGCCTCGGTGGCCGGAAGGCCCGCGAAGCGGCCGTTCTCGGCCACGGCGTGGCAGTCGGCGCAGCCCATGCCGCCCTCGGTGTGCGCCTTGTGGTTGAACGGCAGGGGTTGCGCCTCGGTCCTGTAGAGGAGGCGTGGGAAGAGCAGCCAGCCCGCCGCGAGAGCGGGGACGAGGCCGACGGCGAACGAGACGGGGGCCGGTAGTTTCAAGAGAACCTCTCTTCGTCGGTGGAGGTGGAGAGGAGAAGGTGGGAGAGGCGGAGCGCTTCCTCGTGCGGGAGCGTCCGGATGAGACCCGGGGCGGGAAGACCGCCGTCGGCGGCGAGACGGGCGCCGGAGATCCGCTCCGAGGCCGCTTCGGCGAGGCCGCGGAGACGAAGCCCCTCGCGCCGCATCCACGCCGTGGCGGCGTCGCCTCGCAGGAGGCCGTCGGTGAGCCTGGTGTGACCGTTCGGAGGGGAGGCGTGGCCGCGGACGATTCCCTCGAAGAGCCAGCCCAGGCCGTAGGGGTCGCGGGCCAGGCGGGCCGGGTCGGCGCGGAGCGCGCCGTTCACGCCGGTGATGAAGACGGGGTTGGGAAAGGAGACGGTGAGGTCGACGTCGCGGACGGTCAGAACGGCGGCAGGCCGCTCCAGACCCTTCGTCGTCACGAACTGCACCCTGTCGATCCCGCCGAGCGTCCGGGCGAGGAAGGCGTCGACGCCGATGTGGCAGACGCCGTCGGAGGCCACGGCGAGCCAGGTGTGGCTCGGTGCGAACCAGAGCCAGGTCGGGACGGGGATGCCGTCCGCGTCGTCGGAGCGCGGGGCGGGCTCGCCCGTTTCCGCCGTGGGAGCGGAGGTCCTCGCGAGGGCGAGGTAGAGGTCGCAGTAGCGGTGGGACTCGCTGCCGCAGCGGGAGAAGGCCTGGTCGCTCCAGGGGATGAACTTCGTCACGGGAGCGGCCGAGCAGTACTGGACGAGCGACTCGGCGTGGAACGGGCAGGAGCCTGCGCTCGGGTGCTCCTCGGTCAGCTCGCGGGCCGCGAAGCAGTCGCGCCACGCCGCCGAGCCGCAGCGTTCGTCCGCGGCGTTGCCGCTCCGGACGATCTGCTTGCGGAACGGGGAGGCCTGGCACGACTGGACGTGCGCCTCGCGGAGGAAGGGGCAACGCACGGCTCGCTCCTCTTCGGCCCCCGGGCTACTTCTCCGTCTCCTTCGCCTTCTCCTCGTCCTCGTCGATCTTCTCGCCGCCGTCGGCCATCGTGAGGCCGAGCTCGGGGATGAAGGCGGAGTGCGGGTCGAGCTGGTGGACGGAGACGCGGCTCTTCGCGCGCTCGGTGAGCTCGCGGACGACCGACCAGGCGAGGACGCCGATTCCGGCGAGCGTCGCGAGGCCCAGGCCCGCGTTCGTCAGGTTGAGCCAGAGGATCTCGGTGTCGGTGGGCTGCATGGGAAACCTCCTCGCGTCGGGATTTCCCTCGCTGGGGAACCGGCGCGACCTTGGAGGTGCATATGGCGTGCCGACGGTGACCCGGAGTGGGGCATGTCGGTCAAGCCATTGCGAGGGATCGGATTAGAAGGACGATCCGGAGGTGGGCGCGTCGGCGAGGTCCTGCCGGATGTCGGAAATCCCGACGGCCGCGTCGGACTTCCCGACGCGGCCGTTTGCGGACCTCACGCGGCCTTCAGCCAGCGCCAGAGCTCGGGAATGGTCGGCCGCTTTCCGGTGGCCAGGAGGCCGGCCCGGAAGATCTTCGCGGTCGCCTTGAGGAGGAATGCGATCGTCGCGACGGAGAGGACGAGGGAGAGGGCCACCTGCCACGCCGGCGGCTCGGAGACGAGGATCCGGATGAACATCGTCATCGGCGTGTAGATCGGGACGAGGGAGAGGACGACCGAGAGGTTCGAGTCGGGGCTCGTCAGGATCGGCATCATCAGGAACCACGGCACCATGAAGACGATCATCACGGGTGTCAGGACCTGCTGCGCCTCCTTCTCCGAGCTGACGATCGACCCACCCGCGGCGTAGGCGCCGACCGTGACGAGGTACGAGAGGACGAAGAAGACGACGAACCAGATCGCGACGGCCGGACGAAGAACGGCCGAGAGGTCGAGCCCGGCGGCCCGCGCCTCCGGGAGGCCCGACCCGAGAAGGAGGCCCCCCATGGTCATCCAGACGGCGATCTGCGTCAGGCCGACGGCGGCCATCCCGAGGATCTTCCCGGAGAGGAGCTCCATCGGCGTCATCGACGAGACGAGGATCTCGACGACCCGGTCCGTCTTCTCCTGGATGACGCCCCGCATCACCTCCTGCCCGTAGACGAGCGACGGGATGAAGAGGAGCGCCATGAAGACCATCGCGACGAGGAAGTTCCCCTCGCCTCCGGTCCGCTCCTGACCCGACTTCGTCACCTGGACCGTCCTCACCGGGAGTGGCGCGAGGAGGAGCTCCACCTCAGACGGTTCCATGCCCCGGGCTGCGAGCCGCTCCCGCTGGAGCGCACGGTTCACGACGCGCCCGAGACTCTCCTGCGCGAGGAGGTCGACGGCGGAGCGGCTGAAGTAGGTGAGGCTCGTGATCGGGCGTTCGAAGGCGTCGGCCGGGACGAGCAGGACGCCGTCGAGAAGGCTCTCCTTCGGCGTGCTTT
This sequence comes from uncultured Holophagales bacterium, assembly GCA_937927565.1. Taxonomy (GTDB): domain Bacteria; phylum Acidobacteriota; class Thermoanaerobaculia; order UBA5066; family UBA5066; genus UBA5066. Next base: position 315 of record CALBDV010000578.1, on the reverse strand, counting down.
CCCGGGCCAGGCGGGCGAGATACGGGCCGACCGCGTTCTTCGGGTCGACGGCGAAGAGGTTGACGTACTCGGGGGCGATTCTTCCCGTCGGTGGCCCCCCGCGTCCCGCCCCCCCGCCCCGCGCGAAGGGAGCCTCTCGTTCCGGTGATTCCTTCTCGAGGACGGCGACGATGCCGCCGAGCCGGCCTGTGCCGTCGAGGATCGCCACGCGCCTCTCTCCCATTCCCTTCACGGCGATGAGGGCGGGGACGATCATGAGAGCCGCCAGCAGGAACGGCGCGAGGACGGTCATGACGAGGAACGACGGCTTGCGCA
>CALBDV010000577.1 GCA_937927565.1 uncultured Holophagales bacterium | reverse complement strand
ACGGCAGCAAACAGAGGGAGCAGAAGGGATCGGCGGGTCATCGGGCCTCCACGCTGCTCCGTGCTGCACCCGGAAACGGATGCGGCCAGGCCGCAGCGTCCGGACAGGCTAGCAGGCCGCCCCGGAGGTGTCGAAGCTGTTCGCCCGGGGATCGACCGCTCCCTTTCGACCCTCGCGGACGGAGACCATATTGGGATGGGAGCCTCGCGATGGAGCCTCGCCGAGAGAATCCCGGGGCTTCGTGGGTCTCGATGGCGGCGGCGGGCCTCCTGCTCGCCGTGGGGGGGATGGGCCTTTCCGGGGGCCGCCGGATCGCCGCGCGCGACGCCGATCCGGAGACGCACCCCTCCACGACGGTCGCCGCCTCCCCCACCCCTCCTCCGGCCAGCCCCCGTCCCGACCTCCGGAACCTCGCGAACCAGGCCGCGCAGTACGAGGCGAAGCGGCCCGAGTCTTCCCTCGAGCTGCAGAAGCTCCGCCGCACGTCCACGGCACACGTCCACGGCCCTTCCGGGACCGACGGGACGGCCGTCCTGAGGATCCGCGCCCGGGAGGCCGGGGGGGTCTGCGATGCGCTCGGGAAGCGGCTGTGCGACGCCCACGGCCCGGAAAGCCACGCGAACTATCACCTCGGCTTCCGCTGCTGCAGGAGCCTCGCGCGGCCCGGACCCGCCTCCTGGCCGGCCAGTTCTCCGTCGCCCCGTCCGGGTACCCGGACGTTCCGCGCGAGCTCCTGGACTGCATATACAGTTGTGCATACAATCTTCCGTATGGGCCGCGAAAGAATCCCCGATCCGCGCCTGACGGACTACTTCCGCGGATGCCTCTACTTCACCGCGGGGGCCCTCTTCCGCCGCATCGACAGGATGGCCACCGAGGCCTTCCGTGGCGTCGGCGTGCCCCCGAGCCATGCGTTCCTGCTCATGGCCCTCGCCGAGTCTCCCGGGCGGCGCGCAACCGCGTCACGGCTCGCCGACACCATGACGCTGGACCGCTCGACGGTGACCCGGCTCATCCAGCGCCTCGAGGGGCCTCGCCTCGTGCAGAGGACCCGTGAGGGCCGCAACACCTGGATCCGCATCGCACCCGCGGGGCTGCGCCTCATCCCGGCAATCCACGAGGCCTGGCACGACCTCTACCTGCGCTACGGCGAAGAGCTCGGCGAGGAGAACGCCGAGGCCCTCAACCAGGCGATCGCCCGCGTGATCCGTGGAGGAACGACATGATGGAGAAACGTCCCCTGGGGAAGGAAGGGCCGCTCGTCGGCGCGATCGGCTACGGAGCCATGGGGCTCGAGGGGTACTACGGCCCCAGCAACGACGAGGAAGCCGTCGGAACCATCCGCCGCGCCCTCGACGTCGGCATGACGATGCTCGACTCGGCCGACGCCTACGGCAACGGCCACAACGAGCGGCTCGTCGCCCGAGCCCTCGAAGGACGCCGGGAGAACGCCTTCGTCGCGACCAAGTTCGGCATCGTCTTCGAGGAGGCCGAGCCGGCGACCGACCTCCCGACGGGCTGGGGCTTTTCGCTGCGGATCAACGGCCGACCGGACTATGCCCGGAAGGCCCTCGAGGCGAGCCTGGAACGGCTGGGCGTCGACGTGATCGACCTCTGGTACCTGCACTACCCCGATCCCGCGACGCCCATAGAGGAGACCGTCGGCGCGATGTCGCTCGCCGTCGAGGCAGGACAAGTCCGCTGCCTGGGGCTCAGCAACGTCACGGCGGAGCAGGTCCGGCGGGCCCACGCGATCCACCCGATCGCGGCGGTCCAGTACGAGTTTTCGCTGTGGCGGCGCGAGGCGGAGAGCGAGCTCCTGCCCACGTTGCGCGAGCTGGGGATCGCGCTGGTCGCCTGGTCGCCGCTCGGCGCGGGGTTCCTCACAGGGACCGTCGCCTCCCTCCCGGAGGACGACTTCCGGCAGCACAACCCACGGTACGCCGGGGAGAACCTGGCGAGGAACACCGATCGCTTCGCCCCGGTCGTGGAGCTGGCCCGCGAGCTGGGAGTCCCCCCGGCGCGACTCGCTCTCGCCTGGCTTCTCGCCAGGGGAAGAGATGTCTTCCCGATCCCGGGGACGAGACGGCGCTCGCGCATCGACGAGAACGCCGCGGCCGCGGACCTCCACCTGGACGAAGGTGTCCTCCGCCGCATCGACGCACTCGTCCGGCCCGGCCTGGCCGTCGGGGCCACCCTGCTCTGACGGCGACCCCGGTCCGGAGCGCGGCCGGCTGAACCTCGCCCACGTAGTCGTGGGGAAAGGACACGGACCTCGCGACGAAGTCGTCGTAGCCTTTGGCACGATGCCGGTCCGGGTCCTCTTCCTCTCAGACACGCACCTCGGCCTCGACCTCCCATCGCGGCCCCGAGTCGAACGGCGCCGCCGCGGCGACGACCTCTTCGAGAGCTTCGAGCGGGCCCTCGCTCCGGCGGTGAACGGCGAGGCCGGCATCGTCGTCCACGGTGGCGACCTCTTCTACCGGAGCCGGATTCCGGCCTGGCTCGCGGAGAGGGTCTTCTCGCGTCTCGCGCAGCTCGCCGACCTGGGGCTGGACCTCTTCTGGATCCCCGGGAACCACGAGCGTTCCGGCGTGCCGCGCGGCCTTCTCCTGACGCATCCGCGGATCCGCGTCTTCGACCGCCCCAGGACGTACGTCGTTCGGCGGGACGGCCTCGACGTCGCGCTCTCCGGCTTCCCTTTCGCGCCCGACGTGCGGACGAGCTTCCCTGCTCTTCTCGCGGCCACAGGCCACGCGGACGCCGTTGCCGACGTGCGCCTCCTCTGCCTCCACCAGGCCGTCGAAGGGGCGAAGGTCGGGCCGGTCGGCTTCACCTTCCGCGACGGGTCCGACGTCGTACGCGGCCGGGACGTCCCGGCGGGCTTCGCGGCCGTCCTGTCGGGGCACATCCACCGCGCGCAGGTCCTCGCCCGCGACCTCGCCGGGCGCCCCCTCGCCACGCCCGTCCTCTTCTCCGGCTCGACGGACCGGACCTCCTTCGCCGAGCGGATGGAGCCGAAGGGCACATTCCTCCTCGACCTCGAGCGGAATGGCGCACGGGGCGGTTCGGCCGCCTGGGAGTTCCGCGAGCTCCCGGTCCGGCCGATGGTCGACCTCGAGCTCGACCCGGGCGACGACGCCGCGTCGTTCGAGGCTCGCCTCCGGGCCGCGCTTTCGCGCCTCGACCCGGCGTCCCTCGTCCGGCTCCGTCTCTCGCGCGAACCGTCCCCCGCCGTCGCCGAGCTCCTCCGGGCCGAAGCCCTTCGGCTCGCCGCGCCCTCCTCGATGACCGTCTCGGTTGCCTGGGGCGGTGCATCCGGGCGCGTCGAAGGACCGCAGGACTGATGACTCAAGGGGACTGCCAGGCTGCCGACCATCACCTGCAGCTTCCACCGGCAGCCACTCCGGCGGCGGCACCTGGGGCGGCACCTCGGAGGTCCGCGCCTGAACCTCCCGGGCACCCGGCTCGTACTGGGAGCATGAACGCGACCGACCACGCCACCCGACGTCCCCTGCTCTCCCTTCTTCTGCTCCTGGTCGCGCCCGCAATCGCCGCGGCCGGTCTCGCTTCGGACCCCGCGACACAAACTCTCCACGGGCTGGCGAGCCGGGCGGAGGTCACGGGGCCGCGCGGGGCGTTCATCACCGAGATCGTCTCGCTCCCCGACGGGACGGCGCGTTTCGTCCAGGTCCATCCCGCGCCGCGCGGGCGGGTCGAACTCCTCATCGTCTCCGGGGCGCGGGCGTTCGAGCGCGACGAGAAGGGGGCTTTCGTGGCGGCGAAGCCGGAGACGGCGGCGTTCGTCCTGGGGCACGACGCGCCGCGACTGGCGCGGGACGCCCGGGCGAGAGCTCGGGAGGGCGGTCGTCCCGCGAGACTCGAGCTGCCGCAGTCGCCCGAGGCCGGGGGCGGCAGCGTGACGGTCGAGCTCGAAGACTGGCGGCCTGCGGCCGGCCTGGAGCTGCCGTTCCGGGCGACGTTCGTCCACTCGGCGAAGCCGGGCGACCGCTACGTCTACCGCTACACGGGGCTCCTGCCCTTCCGCGTCGCCCCCGGCTCGCCCTCGCCGGATGGCGCGATCGACCCGGCAACGCTGTTCGAGCGGCTCGGCGACCTGGGCGAGCTCGCCTGGCGGCACGAGGAAGTGATGGCGGCTCACCGGGCGAGCGACGCCGGGAGGCTGCTGGCGGGCTCTGCCGATCTCTCGACCGTTTCAGGCCGCGGCCGGCTCTCCCAGGCGCGGCGCCAGGACGAACTCGCGCGGCTGAGCGCCTACCTCGGCGCGATCCGCTTCTCGCGCTACGAGGACACCGCCGTGCCCGTGGTTGCGGTCTCCGCCGACGGCACCCTCGGATGGCTCGCCTGCGAAATGGAGGCCGAAGGAACGCGCACAGCCGAAGGGAAGAGCGGGCCGATCGCCTACGCCTTCAGCTGGGTCGAGCTGTACGCCCGCACCCCCGGCGGCGCCGACGGCGCTCCGCGCTGGCGCGCCATCGGCAACGCCTCAAGCCAGCGGCCCTGAGCGCGCGCCCAAGCCCGGGTGCCAGCCGGGCGAGCGCTCCGCTGTCGCGCGGGGCCTTTCCGGGGAGATCTCCCCGTAGAATCCGCCGGCTATGTCGGAGCCGGGTCCGGGGGCGCCGGAAGGTGCGCGGAGGGGATCGTTGTCGCGGGTGGCGGCGGTGGTGGCGCTGTCGTTCTCGTCGGGGCTGCCGCTCGG
>CALBDV010000576.1 GCA_937927565.1 uncultured Holophagales bacterium | reverse complement strand
CGCAGCTCCGTGTGGAGCTCGTCGGCGAAGTTGAAGAACTCCTGCTCGTCGGAGAAGAGACCGGATTCGTCGAGACCCGGGGCCCCGGCCGCCATCGCCTGCGGAGGCGGACCCGGCACTGGCGAATCGCGAACCATGTCCTCGGTGAGCGCCCGGCCGAGCTCGGCGTCGAGAACGGAGTCGAGGTCGTCGGAGAGGATGTCGTGCAGAGCCGTACGGGGAGCCTCGGCGCCGGAGCGCCCGCCCTCGAGGCGCAGTCGCCGGGCGGCGAGCTCGGAATCACCCGGGAAACGGCCCTCGAGCGACTGGAGGCGCTCGGCTGCGTCGACGACCATCCCCTGGTCGAGGCAGAAATCGAGCTCCGAAAGCTCCTCCGGGGTCGGCTGAGGCCGGGGCTCGACGGAGACCTCGAGGGCCTCGTCCGCAACGTCCACCGAGTCGACGCCCGGCTCGATGCCGTGGCGGACGGCCTCCCCGGCAAACAGGGCTTCGACGGATTCGACCGGAGCGATCTCCGCCTGCGACGCCTCCTCCAGCGGCCTGGCCTCCGGCTCCGGGGCGGAAGCGGCAGCGGCCGCCGGGGCCGGCGTCCGCTTCCGGAAAGAACGGAGGAAATCATCCGGAAGGACCGGCTCGTCCCTGGGTGCCGCCTTCGGCTTCGGCTTCGGTCCCTTCGCGCCCAGGAGGTCGAGCTCGACGTCCTCGGGGCGGACGGCCTTGACCTTCTTCGGTGCAGGTGCCGCCGTGCCTCTCCCGAGTCCGAGGACGTCCTCGGCCGATAGTCTCGGGCGGGTTCTGGTGCGGCCCTCGGAAGCGGCGGGGACTGCGGGCTCCACGATGGGAGCCGGCTCGTGCTCCTCGGTCGCCTCCGGCACGGAAACGGGGAACGCTTCCGCAGGGCCAGCCGTCTCCGGTGCGGCCTCGGGCTCGGCCTGCGGCTCCGGAAGGACCGCCGCCGGCCCCTCGGGAGGTACCGCCTCCAGTTCGGCCGGCGGTACCGGCGCCCTTTCGATGACCGCGGAGATCACATCCGTCGGCGGCTCGTCCAGGGCCTGGGACACGGCATACGGAACTTCCGCCGGCAAGGGCTGCTGCTCCGCGGACCCGCCCTCGACCTCCGCCAGGGGTTGCTCTTCTCCCGGCTCCTCGGTGGAAGCGGCCATGGCCTCTTCGACCGGTTCCTCCGTGCCTGCCTGCGGCTGCTCCCCGGTGGCCACCTCGACCGATTCCTCGAGGGCCCTCGGCTCGGCCTGCTCCAGGGCGACGACGACCTCCTCCGCAGCCGGTTCGACGACGGCGACGGGGACTTCGACCTCTGCGGGAGGAACCGCCCGCAGGGGCTCGCCGAGCAGGCCCTCGAGTCCGCGGATCCGGTCCTCGCGGCCGCTCACCCCGTAGGCTTCGGCCAGAATCTCGGCCTGCTCGCGGGCTTCCGCGCGGTTCCCCTGCTCGAGGAAGATCTCGAAGAGCTTCTCGCGGACACGGAGGTTCCCGGGAGCCTTCTCGAGCCAGGGCCGGAGCTGGTCGATGGCCTTCTCGACGAGCCCGTATCTCCGGAAGACGTCCGCCTCGACGAGGGCATCGTCGAGTGCCGAATCCCCCGACGCGGCTCGAGGCTGGCCTCCGAAAGAAAGCGGGCCGCTCGTTCCCGTATCCGGTGGTGTCTCCGGTTCCGGGAACATCGTGGAGGGCCACGGGACCTCGGACACCCCGCCGGAATCCAGGTGCGGAACGGGGAAAGCCTGGGGCGGGAGCGCCTCGGCGGACCCGAAGCCCTCCGGAGCCTCGAGGTTGAAGTCGAGGTCCGGGAATCCGGCCGGAACCGGGGCCGGCGCCGGTTCCGGCGGGAGCTCGGCCGCGGGATGAAGCTCTTCGATCTCCTCGCTCGGGAGGTAGGGCGGCGGCTCCGCCGACCGGGACTCTTCGGCCTGTCGTGCTTCGTAGGCCTCGAGCGCTTCTCTCGCTGACAGAGTGCCCCAGGCGGGCTCGTTCTCGTCCGTCCGTCCGAACTCCGGAACGGCCTCCTGCGGCACGGCGATTCCTCGCGCAGGCGTCGGCGGCGGAACGGCAAAACCACGAGGCGGGGTCGGCGGCGGCGCCTCGCCGGGGAGCATCTCACCCGGCGACTCGATCATCTCGGCGTCATCGAGGTCGAACTCGAACTCGGTTGACTCCGAAGCTGCCTCGCGGACGACGGTCGAAGCGGGCGGTTCGGTGACTGCGGGCTGTTCCGAGGGTGAGGCCGCCCTGAGTGCCGGCTCTTCCAGGCCCGACAGCGTGACCTCCATGTGCCGCTCCAGAGTCGGCGGAGGGACACGCGCCGGGACAACCGAGACCGCCCCGACGTGGGGCTCGAGCTGGGCGAGGCGAGACCGGAACTCCGCGTTGTCCGGCTGGACGCTGGCACAGTGGCGCAGGAGGTCCGCGGCCTCGGCCACCTTTCCCTTCTTGCGGTAGAGCTCCGCGAGGGCGGACCGGAAGGGCAACGCCGTGGCCTCGTCGCCGATCCCGGATGCGATGTCGACGATCTTCTTAACGAGGTCATCGACGTCGGGAGCGGCCCGGGCGATCGGGACGAGGAGCGCGAGGGCCTTCTTCGCTTCTCCCTTCCGGACCGCAGCATCGGCGAGCGGCGCGGCGGCCGTCCACGCGAGGTCCGGACGCCGCCCCTTGAGCTGGATCTTCACCACCGCAGCCAGGACGTCTTCGTTGTCCGGTTCGACCGCGCGGGCCTTGTCGGAGAAGCTCCGTGCTTCCGCCATGTCGTTCGCGGCGAGGGCCGCGTCGGCCGCGAGAAGGAAGAGGGGTACGGATCGGGGGCTCGCTTCCAGCCCCTTGCGGAGCACGGCGCGAGCGGCGTCGACCGAGTTGATCGACAGGAGGAGGGGGACGAGCGTCCGCAGGATCTCCACGTTGTCGGGGGCCAGCCGCAGGGCCTTCTCGTAGACCCGGATCGACTCCTCGTGTGCGCCTCGTTCCGCGAGCGCCCCGGCGACGACGCCGTACTCCCGGAGCGCCTCGGGAATCCTCTTGGCCTGCGTGAAGAGGTCGGCGAGCTTGACGTGGAGCTGCAGGTTCTGCGGCTCGATGCCGACCATCTTCTGGTAGATCCCGATCGTGCCGCCGAGGTTGTCCTGCTTCAGGAGGTAGTCGGCGAGGACCTGGTAGTTGCTCTTCGCCTCCATCCAGAGCTGCTGCTTGACGTAGAGCTCCGCGAGCTTCTCGTAGATGTCGAGGCGCGCCGGGTCGAGCTTGTTGATCTTCTTGTACATCGCGATGGCCCGGACGTAGAAGCCGTCGCGGGCGTAGAACTCGGCGATGCGCAGGAAATAGGTGATCGACTCGTCGTTCCGGCCGAGCCGAACGTTCAGGTCCCCGGCCTTGTTCAGGATGTTGATGTCGTTCGGGGTCTCGTCGAGGACCTTGACGTAGTCCTTCAGCGCGGCATCGACCTTCCCCTTCTGCAGGGACTTCTCCGCAGAGGCGATGAGGGATTCCCGCTTCGTGGCCACGGCTGATCTTCGCCCGATTCCTCAGGCGGCCGCAACGGTCGAAGCGGTTCGGCCCGAAGAAAGGACCCCCGCGAAGCTCAGGCGGTGGTCCGGCGAGGGTCCGTGACGACGCAACGCGGCGAGGTGCGCGGCGCTCCCGTACCCCTTGTGCGAGGCGAATCCGTACCAGGGGCTCGCGGTGTCCAGGCCGCGCAGGACGGCGTCCCGGGCCGTCTTCGCGAGGATCGAAGCGGCGGCGATGCAGGCCACGGTCGCGTCGCCGCGGACCACGGCCCTCTGCGGAATCGGCAGGGATGGGATCGGAAACCCGTCGACGAGGACGAAGTCGGGCTGCGTCCCGGAGGCCGCCAGGCCGTCGAGAGCCCGCCGCATCGCCAGGAACGTCGCGGGCGCGATGCCGAGGAGGTCGATCTCAGCGGCGGAAGCGGAACCGACTCCCCAGGCCGCCGCCACCCTCCGGATCCGGGGCGCGAGCTCCTCGCGCACCTCGGGCGCGACGACCTTCGAGTCGTCGAGACCGAGAACGAGCGTGCCCGGCGCGAAGGCGACGGCCGCCGCGAACACGGGACCGGCGAGCGCGCCCCTCCCAGCCTCGTCGACACCCGCCACGACGCAGGCTCCGCCCGCGCGCGCCGTTTCCTCGGCCGCGAGGAGAGCAGACACGCGCTCACGCTCCCGCAGCAGCGAGCTCGAGCGACCTTCCGGCCGCTCCGCCGCCACGGCTCGGTTCGACGATCTGGGGGAGCCCGGTCGACGGTCCATCCCTCTCCTCGTCCGGCGGACGCGGCATCCGCGTCGTAGGGGGGCCTGAGCCCCCGGAAGGTCAGGTGGTCCGCTTCTCGGCGATGCGGGCGGCCTTGCCCCGAAGCTCTCTCAGGTAGTAGAGCTTCGCGCGGCGAACGACGCCGTGGCGCTCGACTTCGATCTTGTCCAGAACGGGCGAGTGGACGGGAAACGTCCGCTCCACGCCGGTCCCCTGGGAGACCTTGCGCACGGTGAAGGTCTCCCGGACCCCGCCGCCGCTCCGGGCGATGACGAGACCGTTGAAAACCTGGATCCGCTCCTTCTCCCCCTCGCGCACCTTGACGTGCACCTTCACGGTGTCGCCGGGGGCGAATGGCGGAATATCCGCGCGCAGAGCATGGCGTTCCGCCTCGAGCAGCTTGTCCATTTTCGAGGAACCTCCGAAGACGTCTTGCTCGTCCCCTCCGGAGGGACACCTTCCCCTCACCGGATGGACGACCAGAACGTGGATTCTACGGAGTCCGGGGCGGACGGGCAACCCGGGCGAGGAGCTGGCGGTCTTCGTCCGTTTCCGGGACGAATCGGGACAGGAGGTCGGGCCGGTACCGGGCCGTCAGCTCGAGCTGCTTCTCCCGCCGCCAGCGGAGGATCCGGGCATGGTTCCCCGAGAGAAGCACTTCGGGCACCGACAGCCCGCGGAACTCCCTCGGCCGCGTGTAGTGCGGATGGTCGAGGAGACCGTCCTCGAAGCTGTCGAGACGGACGCTCTCGGCCTCGCCGACGACGCCCGGGACGAATCGCGAGACCGCCTCGAGAAGCGCCAGCGCCGCAACCTCCCCGCCGGGGAGGACGAAGTCACCCAGAGAGACCTCCCCGTCGAAGAGCCCTGCTTCCCGGGCGCGCTCGTCGATTCCCTCGTAGCGGCCGCAGACGAGGACGAGACGGGGATACGTCGCCAGCTCGCGCGCGAGCGCCGCGTCGAGCCGTCTTCCGTGAGGCGAGAGGTAGATCACGTGCGGGGGCGGCGCTCCCTCTTCGGCCCTGAGGGCTTCGATCGCGGCGAAGAGCGGGGGCGCGGTGAGGACCATCCCCGGTCCGCCTCCGAAGGCCTCGTCGTCGACCTTCCGGTGCGGGTCGTCGCTGAACGGACGGAGGTCCACGACGCGGACGTCGATCCGCCCGTCGTCGATCGCCTTCCCGACGAGCGCCTCCGAAAGCGGCGACGCGAAGTAGCCGGGAAAGATCGTGAGGAGGTCGAACCTCATTCGTCGAGCAGGCCCGGAGGCGGGTCCAGCACCACGAGCCGTCTCTCGAGGTCGACGGAGACGACGATCGGCTCGACGAACGGGACCTCGCGCTCTCCTGCAGGCGTGCTCAGCTCGAGCAGGGATCGCCCGCCGACCTCTTCGAGGCCCGTCACGAGCCCGAGCTCCCGCCCCGACCGGTCGACGACACGGCACCCTTCCACGTCGAAGTGGTAGACGAAACCGGCAGGTCGCGGCACCTCGCTCCCCTTCGGGACCGCGATGTCGAGGCTCCGGAGCGCGTCCGCTTCGGTCCGGGAGGAGACTCCCTCGAACGTCATGAGGAGTCGTTCCCCGTTCGGGCGGACCGCGGAGACGACGAGGGGACGGCGCCTCCCGGCGTCGTCCACCCCGATGACCGCGAGGCCCGGGACGAACCGCTCCGGAAAATCGGAAAGGACCTCGACGCTCATCTCTCCGCGCAAGCCATGCGGCCGCGCGAGCCGGCCGATGACGACGAGGTCCTCCGGCTTCACGTGTCCGCGCCCGTCAGGCCTTCGGTCGGGCCAGGAGCTTCTGGACCGTCTCCGAGGCCGAGGCGCCCTTGGCGATCCAGACCTTCGCCTTGTCGACGTCGAGGTCGAGGAGAGGCGGGTTCTTCGTCGGATCGTAGTAGCCGAGCTCCTCGAGCACCCTGGCGGTCGGGGTGCTGTGGCTGTCGGAGACGACGATTCGATAGGCGGGCGCGTTGGAGCCGCCAGTACGGCGGAGTCGGATCTTCAGCATTGGTTTCCTTTCGGCGCGGGTGACGAGGGACTCTCCGGCTCAGAAACGGAGCCGGGAAGCACCCTTCATCATTTTCTTCATTTCGAGATACTGCTTCAGCAGCTGGTTGATGTCCTGGACGGAGGTCCCCGAGCCGCGCGCGACCCGGAGCTTTCGGCTCCCATTGAGGAGCTTGGGGTCGTTCCGCTCCGCGGCGGTCATCGAGTCGATCATCGCCTCGAGGTGCTTGGTCGCGTCGTCCTCGATCTGCAGGTCGCGAAGCTGCTTGAAAGGCCCGACCTTCGGCAGGTGCCCCACGAGCGTCGAGAGCGGCCCCATCTTCTTGAGCTGCCGGAAGTGGTCCCGCAGGTCGTCGAGGGTGAACTCGTTCTTCCGAAGCCGGTCCATGGCCCGCTGCGAGGCCTTCTGGTC
>CALBDV010000575.1 GCA_937927565.1 uncultured Holophagales bacterium | reverse complement strand
CGATCACCCCCGATGTCCGATGTGTCTTCGCGACGAACGCCGACGTCGACGACCTCGCCGAGCGCGGCGTTCTTCGCCGTGACCTCCTGGCCCGAATCGCTGTCCGGATTCAAGTTCCGTCGCTTCGCGAGCGCAGAGGCGACATCCTGCTTCTCGCGAGGCACTTCAGCCACGGCGTGCGATTCGCTGAGGAGACACTGATCGCGCTTGTTCGGCACGACTGGCCGAACAACGTTCGCGAGCTCTCGGCGACCATCAACAAGGCCGTGGCAAGGCGAAAGGGATCCTCGAAGATCGAGCTCGATCACGTCGAGCTTCCGGACAGCTTGCGAACCCAGGTCGAGGCGCTCCCCGGCGATGCCTGCCGTCGCGAACTCTGGGCCCTCGCCGATGAGGTCGCCCGGGCCGAAGGTTTCAAGGTGGGACAAGGCCTCCAGCGGCGTGCAGGAGAGATCCTGGGCGTTCAGGAGGCACAGGCATCGAAGATGTACGCCGAGTTCGGGCTCGGCCTGGCCGAATCCGCATAGGCAGAGGCTCGGCGAGGCTCGACTTTCCTCGGAACCTCTCAGGCTTTCCTCCGCGGAGGACGAGAGCCGCCGAGGAGAGAGGGTGACCCGTAAGTCGCTGATTCTGCGCGCTCTTCCTTCACGGCACGGCGCTCGCAATGGTCGCGGGCGTGTGGGACGACCTATCTTTCCCAGCCTGCAAACGGAGCAGAGGCTCTTATTCACGGCAGAACGCTCGTCGACGTGAGGCGCTTCGGAGCGGGATCCTCCTGCTGCTGGCCCTGCTCGTGGCCCTCCTCGTGGCAGCCGATAGCCAAGGGTGGGGATGAGCGGAGTCCCTTCCCCGATCAGCGCGCTCGCCTTCTTCGAGGCGCTCTACGGCGAAGCCCCCCAGATCGGCCAGTTGGCGATCTGGGCCCTCCCGTCCGAGGAGACGTCATGGATACCCGCCGGGGACTGGGCGGGCGCCGTCACCGCGACGTCGCGGTTCGTCGAGAGGGGCGAGAACGTCTACTTTGGCGTCGCCCTACAGGATCTCGAGGCAAGACTCAGGATCGGATCGAACGGCCGCCCATGCGATCCGACACGCGTCCGTGGCACGAACGACACCGCACTCGTTCTCCCGGCGCTGCACGCCGAGATCGACTGCATCTCCCCCGGCAAGCCGAGTGGCGTCCCGTCCCTGGACGAGGCCCTCGATGCGCTCCGGGAGCTTCCCCTTCGACCATCGATCCTGACCTTCTCTGGGTGGGGCGTTCACGCGTACTGGCTCCTTCGGGAACCAGCCGACCTGACTGACGCCGGACAGAGGGAGGTTGCCTCCCGCTCGCTGGTCGGATGGCAGGCGTTCATCAGGGGGCGCTGGCATGAGTACAGCTGGGGGCTCGACAAGACCTCCGAGCTGGCTCGTGTTCTACGCGTCCCCGGTACCGTGAACCTCAAGTACGAGCAGCGACGGCCAGTCCGGATCGACCTGTTCGAGCCGTCGGTCCGCTACAACCTCTGCGATTTCGAACCCTACCTCCTCGTGCCCGAACGGAAAGCCCCGATCGTCGAGACGTGGACGCCCCTGGACCCGATCAAGGGGGAGGCCGTTGCCGCGGTCGAGTTCGAAGTGGCCGTCCGGGCGATGAGGCGCGGCGACGGCCGGCACGCATCAGCGCTCAACTTCGCCTGCCAGCTCCGAGACGCCCGGGTGCCCCGGGAGATCGCCAGCGAGCGATCCGCGGCGCTTCTCCGCGTTGCGAGGTCTCTACCGGGGCGGCCCATCCCGGATGACGAGTTCCAGAAGGCCGTCATCGACGCCTACAAGGCCACCCCACGCACGCCATCCGAACGGTCGAAGGAGGCCACGGCGAAAGCTGAACGGGACGTTCCGAACCGGGATCGGCCTCTCCTTCATTCCCTCGCGGACGTCCTCGCTCTGATCCGCCCCCGAGACCCCATTCCGACCGGCCTTCCATGGCTTGACCAGAACACCGGGGGAGGACTGGCAGAGGGCGAGTCGGCGGTGATCGGCGGCGCGCCTGGCGCTCTCAAAACGACGGTTGCCTGTCAGGTCGCCGCAAACATGGCGAATCGAGGCGCGGCAGTCTGTTTCGTTGCATGGGACGAGGGCTGGCTCCGCGTCGGTCGAAAGCTCGGGGCCAACTTCGGCGAGCGGTACGCGGAACTCGGAGGCGACTACCCGCCGGTCACCGAGCGCCTTAGGACCAAGCTCTCCGACCGCGACCTGATGGTCTTTCTCCCGGATCCTTCCTCGGGCGCGACGTTCGAGGAGATCGCCGCCGCGTTCCGCGAGACGGTGCCCGAGGGTCGGACGCTCGTCTACATCGTCGACCTGATCCAGACGATCGACGTCGAAGCGAGTGCCGACGACGATGCAGAACCCACGGCGCTCCGGAAGGTGGTCGACTCGCTCCTGGCGGTCACGAAGAAGCAGGGCGCGGTGGTCATCGCCCTCTCGGAGGTGACGAAGGCCGCCCTGACCCTGGAAGCCATAGAGGCGGGCCCTCTCGCAGCCTTCGCCGGCTCACGCCGCATCGCATCCCGCTTCGATGTCCCGGTCGTGATGGCGAAGACCGGGGAGCGTTCTGTCCGCGTCTACGTGGCGAAGAACCGGCTCGGTCCTACGGGCCGCTTCTCGCTGGAGCTCGACGTCGAGCGTTGGAAGCTGATTCAGATAGACGAACTCGAGGAAGGGGCCGCACGCGCGGACGCCGCCCGAGAACAGGCGACCGGCGACGAGCGGGTCGTCGTGGACATCCTCAGAGCGGCAGGCCCCCTCCGCGCCATGGGCGTTGAGGCAGAGGCCCGAGCCAAGGGTATGCCCCGGGCTCGCCTGCGCGCGGCGCTCGAACGGCTCAGGACTGCAGGCGTCGTGATCGAGGTGAGGGGCGCGAAGGCGGCCGAGAAGGGTCCGGCTCCCGTCCTGCTGACTCTCTCGGAAACCTCCGCCAACTCTCGCCGAACCTCCGCCGAAACCTCCGCCGGCGTCAGTCACCTCCAAGCCGCAACTACTGCCGCCGCCGCCCCCCCTGTAAGGGGCGGCGGTAGTAGTTCGGCGGAGGTTTCCCCCCCTGCCGACGATTCAGAAACCGAAACCCTCGCCGCTACTGGGTAGGGAGTCCGAATGCTCGAACCTCGCTCCTTCCTTCCCGCTCCGGCCTGTGCCGCTCGTCGTCTTGAAGGAGGTGCACGATGAAGATCCGCGACCGCATCGTCGAGCTCCGGCGGGTTCCGGCTCGGGACCTCCTCCCCGATCCTCGTAACTGGAGAACGCATCCGAAAGCCCAGCGCGAGGCGCTGAAGGGCGTCCTCGCCGAGATCGGCTACGCCGACGCACTCCTGGCCCGGGAGACCCCCAAGGGCCTGATGCTGATCGACGGTCACCTTCGGGCCGAGGTCACTCCCGACACCGAGGTCCCCGTCCTCGTACTCGACGTCGACGAGAAGGAAGCCGCCAAGCTCCTCGCCTCCCTCGATCCGCTCAGCGCCATGGCCGGGGCAGACGACGAGCGCCTCGCCGAGATCCTCCGGAACGTCGAGACCTCCAGCGACGCCGTGAAGAAGATGCTCGCCGGCCTCGCCCGAGAGCACGGCGTCTCCCTCTCCGGCGCCGAGTCCGACGTCGACGCCGAGCCCCAGGTCGGCCGCGCCGACGAGCTCCGAAAGCAGTGGAGTACCGAGCTGGGCCAGCTCTGGATCCTCGGTGACCACCGTCTCCTCTGCGGTGACTCGACCAGCACCGCCGACGTCCAGCGTCTGATGAACGGTGAGCGGGCCGTCCTCTTCGCGACCGATCCGCCGTACTTGGTCGACTACGACGGCACGAACCACCCCGGCACGAAGGTCTCGAAGAACCGCGAGAGCCTCAACAAGGACTGGTCGGGCACCTACCGGGACTTCGACCGCGCCGAGCAGGGCGACGGTCTCTACGACGGCTACATCTCCGCTGCCGTCACGCACGCGATCCGCCCCGACGCCGCCTGGTACTGCTGGCACGCGTCGAGGCGCCAGGCCATGGTCGAGGCCGCCTGGGAGCGCCACGGCGCCTTCGTCCATCAGCAGATCATCTGGGCGAAGGAGCGGGCTGTGCTCACCCGCTCCTGGTACCTCTGGCAGCACGAGCCGTGCTTCTTCGGTTGGGTCAAGGGCAAGAAGCCCCCGAGGGTCGCCGCCGCCTCACCTCTGGCTTCGGTCTGGACCCTCGAGTCCGTCTCCCGCGCCGAGGACATCGACCACCCCA
>CALBDV010000574.1 GCA_937927565.1 uncultured Holophagales bacterium | reverse complement strand
CGGAGCTTCCTGATGGCCTCCGCGTTCAGGCGCGGAGCGAGGTCGGAGGCCTCGACGCCGAAGCGGTCGGCCAGCTCGAGGATCGGCCCCATGTCGCCGCGCCCACCGGGCTCCACCCCGGTGAGGGAGACGGAAACGCGGAGGCGGACCGTGATCTCCGGAGGGAGGTGGGGCTTGAGGAGCCGGGCGAGGTCGCGGATGCGCGTCTCCTCGTCGCGGGCGTCGTCGTAGACGATCTTCCACATCCCCTCGGCCACCGCGCGCTCTTCGGGCGAGGCGGGGTCGGCGAGGACCGCGTGTCCCTGCGCCGGTGCGGGGCCGACGCCGAGGTCGCGGATGAGGCGGGAATGGAAGGAGCGATAGATCCGCCGGAACGCCCCGGACGCTCCCCCGGTGCTCCCGTCTCCCTGCGCGGCGAGCATTGCCACCTCGTCGAGCATTCCCTCGGTGTAGGACGCGCCCCAGTCGGAGCTCCGGAGGTAGGCGCTGTCGACCCAGGCGTCCGCGGCGATGTTTCCGACCATCTGCCCCTGGGCTTCGGTGAGCCCGGCCGTCATCGCGACCTTCCGCCAGAGGTGCATGCGCGCCGGGGAGAGAGGGCTGAGCGTGCGGTGGCCCCACTCGTGGAGGAGGACCTCGAGCAGGGTCGCGGGCGTCCAGCCGATGAAATCCGCCGGAATCTGGACGGTCTTCCAGTCCATCGCGGGAGTCCCGGTGGGGACGACGCGGACGTACAGGTGCGCTCCCCAGTACTTCTGGATGCGCTCGGAGAAGGCACGGAGGTCTTCTTTCGTACAGGGCACTCGTTCCGCCGCGTGGGAATTCTAGGCTGTGTTGCCTCCGGACAGAGCCGGGTTTGCCAACGCCGTTTCCAGGAGGCTCGCGAAGGGACCGCGCCCGGCCTGCCGGAGCCCCTCGAAGAGCGCCTGACGCTCCCCCGGTGGGAGGACGAGGGCGGAGCCGAGCATGAGCGCTTCCGGAATCCCTTCCGCGCATTGGAGGAGTCGTGGCCGGAGCTGGGCGAGCGATCGGACGTCGCCGGCCCGCGCGAGCGCGAGGAGGGCTGACAGGCCCGGCAGACCGGGGAGGTGAGTCCGCGACGCGAGGATCAGGAAGCACGCGCGATGAGGGTCGGATTCGGCCGATACCCGCCGCAGGCGCAGGTGGAGCGGCAGGGACGACGAGTCGTCCATGCTCGGTCGTTTGGAGGCCGGAACGGGCTCATCGGTGCCGACAAAGGCGAGGAGGGCGAGGCGGCCGGCGAGGTCGCGGTCGGCCTTGCCGAGTGCGAGTGCCAGCTCCTCCAGATGGGCGGGCGGGATCTCGCGCTGGGTGAGCTCCATCAGGAGTTCCTGCGCGCCCCCCGGCAGGAAGCTCGTGTCGCCGAGGGCGGCCAAGGCCTGGGAGATCTCTCCCTCGAGGATGAGCGGGTCGTGCAGCCCGGCCCGGACGATGGTGAGGAAGCTCGCGGTGACGAACGCGCCGTAGCGCTGCAGCGCTGACAGTTCGTCGGAGCCGTCTGCCGGCATCCGACGTAGCAGAGCGATGAGCGGGAAGGTCCGGTCCGCGACGGTCTGGGAGCCCGCGATTCGCGACGCCAGGAGGAGGATGCAGGCGAGGTCCTGGAGGTCGTCGAGGAGGGGCCCGCTGATCTCCTCGATCCTCTGGGCGAGGATCCCGACGAGCCGCCGGTCGGACGCAGCCTCCAGCCGGCCGATCGAACCGACGATCTCGGACAGGAGCGTCTCCGGGATCGGGGCCGACGAGAGCAGCCCGTCGAGCAGCTCGCGCAGGTCGGGGTGGTCCTCAACGTGAAATGCCACGGCGAGGAGCCGCGAGGCCTCGGCGTCGGTCAGTGAAAGGACGCGAACGGCCCAGTAGCAAGCTGCACGTACCGCGGGCTCGGCGTCGGCGGCGAGGATCTCGAGGATCGGGATGGCTTCGGCAGGCGGCATCAGCGCGAGGGCCTGGGCTGCTGCACGGCGCAGGAAGGGTTCGGGCCGGGTAGCGGTGCGCCCGAGGGCGGCCATGGGGAGAGGGATCCCCAGATCGGGGAGAAGGGGCGCGAGCGACGCGCGCTCGAGAGAGATCGTTCCAGCGGCGCAGATGGCGACGAAAGCCGTTCCCGGGTCGGGGGCGTCGAGGCCGCGGACGTATGCGCGCGCGGTGGGTGAGTCGGCAAGGCGGAAGAGGTGCCGGATTCCGCCGGCCGCACGCTCCGGAGTCTCCGGCACCCCGGCCGCCCGCGCCCGGGCGAGCAGGAGGCGAGGCGCCTCCGCCCCCAGCTCTTCCGCGACGCGGCCCACGAGCCAGCCTTCGTCGGAGAAGCCCGAGAGGACGAGGTCGACGGAGGCCGCGAGCACCGCGCGGTGGTCCCGCTCGAGCGCCTCAGCGTAGAGCGCCTCCCTCGTGGCCGAGACGGGGCAGGCGAGGATCGCGAGCAGGCCAACAATAGGGTCGGCGGAGGGGTTGGAGCCGTCGTCTCGCATCGATCTGCGGCCTCAGAACGGCGCTTCTTCGAAGTCGAACGCCTGCTGGCGATCGTCTGCGCGTGCCGGGGCGTCCTCGTCGCAGGTCTCGTAGGCGGCCTCGGCGTACCAGGCGGCAACGGCGCTAGACGCGTCGTGCGAGATCTCGCGGTTCGAGGGGCCATGCACCTCCGAGAGCGTCCAGCAGTCGCCCCTCTTCTGGAGGGCGGCAGTCGCGCGCTCAGGCTTCATCAAGCGGTAGGAGGCGATCGTGCCTGCTACGAAACGGTCCGCGGAGCCCGCCACGCAGTGGTTCATCTGCTCCCACGGCCGGATGACCTCGATGCTGCTCGTCGAGAAGCTGTCGAGCTTCCTCTTGTGGAAGGCGTGGCCGAGGTTGGCGGGGCGAGAGGCCATCGGAACGTCCGAGATTAGGGAATTCGAGGGGAGGAATCCATTGATCCAGGTGCCCATTCCCCGAAGGGTCAGGCCCGGTCCCGATCGACCGAATCGACCCGCGGAACGGGATGGTCGAGAGTGCTACCGTCAAGTTGTGAGCACCCTCCCGCGCACCTCTGCCTCCCATCCGATCGAGGTCGGCTGGCTCCTGCCCGGTCGACTCGGCCTGACCTTCGCGCCTGGCAAGAAAGCGCCGAGCAGCATGGGCGCGCCCTGGGCCCGCGACCTCACGGCGGATCTCCAGCGCCTCGTCTCGGTGGCAAGGGCCACGGTGCTGGTGTCGCTCGTCGAAGATCGCGAGCTCCGGAGCCTCGCGATTCCGGATCTCGTCGAAGCGGGTCGCCGCGCTGGGCTGGAAGTGCTCCGCTTCCCGATTCCGGACGGCGGGGTGCCTGCGGATGCTGCCGACGTGCGCAGGCTCGTCGACGCGATCGTCGAACGTCTCGACGCGAACGACAACGTCGTCGTGCACTGTGGCGGCGGTCTCGGGCGGGCGGGAACCATTGGGGGCTGCGTCCTGGTCGCGCTGGGGAAGTCGGCCGACGAGGCGCTTAGCCTCCTCACGGCGGCTCGCGGACCGGGGTGTCCGGAGAACGAGAGGCAACGGGCGTTTCTCCGCGATTTCGAGACGAGAGTTCGCAAGGCGTCTCTCGTGCACATCTCTCCCGCCGATCCAGCCTCGGCCCCGCAGAACGACCGCGAGCGCGCGTTCGTCGGCGCCGTTCTCGGCGCGGCGATCGGCGACGCGATGGGCCACCCGACCGAGTTCCTGAGCCTCGAGGCGATCCGTTCGAAGTACGGGCCACCCGGCGTCCAGGGCTTCGAGCTCTTCTGGACGGGGAAGGACGGGCGGTTCGCTCCGTACACCGACGACACGCAGATGGCCGAGGCGGTGCTCCGCTCGCTGGTCTCGGCAGGCGCGGCACGGGACGACCTCGACGGCACGATGCGGCGGATGTCGCGCGCCTTCGTGGCGTGGCATCACCATCCCCAGGGCGGTCATCGCGCGCCGGGCAACGCGTGCAGGGCCGGGTGCCAGGCTCTCGATCGTGGCGAGCACTGGTCCACCGCGGGAGGGGCTACGGCCGGCGGATGCGGCTCGGTCATGCGCGCCTACCCGTTCGGCCTCGTCTTCGTCGACGACCTTCCGCGGGCCGAGAGCTGGTCAGTGAATCACTCGCGACTCACGCACCGCGACCCGATCGCGCTCGCGGCCTGCGCCGCCATGGCGGTGGGGACGGCGCTCGCCGTACAGGGCAAAACGCCTGACCAGGTGGCTGCGGCGATGGTCGCGGCCGCCGCCCGGCACGACGCCACCACCTCCGGGATGATCGCCCGCGCCGCGGACGAGGCGAGAGGGGGCGTCGTCCCGGAGGTGACGCTCGATCGCCTCAGGGGCTGGGCCGCACACGAGGCCCTTGCGGCTGGCACCTACGTGTTTCTGCGGCATCCGGACGATGCGCGGGCGGCCATCCTCGAGGGGGCGAACACGCCTGGCGACAGCGACAGCATTGCCACGATCGCCGGCGCGCTCGTCGGAGCCCGGCTGGGGGTGCAGGGGCTGCCCG